>DATBRN010000225.1:0-28982 GCA_036560225.1 Pyrinomonadaceae bacterium
CTAATTGGGAATAGATGGAGCAAGTGGAAGCAACTGGAAGGTTTTCCATCTGCCATTTTTCATTTTTCATTCACCAAATGACAAATGAAAAATGGAAAATGATAAATGGAAAATGCTTTCCCTCTCTTGCAAGCTAACTCAAACCTACCGCCTACTCTCCGAGTCGCATCCCCCATTTAACGGCAGAGTCCACAGGCATTGAGGCGCCACCATCAAGTTCCCATTCATGAATAGTAATTGCGCCTTCACCACACGCTACGACAAATCCGTCCCTGTGCTTCTGGCCAACCAAACCAGGAACACCATAATAGGGATAAGGAAAAAGCGATGCTTGCCAAATTCGTAATACTTTTCCTTCAGCCAGGTTTGTAAAAGCTCCCGGATAGGGTCGTGTTTGCGCGCGGATGAAGTTATAGACTTCGCTTGCGGGTTGATTCCAACTGATTCGTCCGTCTTCCGGTCGTCTCGGTGAACCATATGATGCCAACTCATGATCTTGCTTTCTGCGCGGAGCAGTGCCCGAAAGCAACGGTTCAGCGTATCTAGTAACAAGCTCAACCGCCGCGGTTTCCGCCTTTGCGAGGACATCTGTAATGGTATCGTGGGGCGTTAAGGCAAACGAAACTTGATCGACTACGTCTCCTGTGTCTATGCCTTCATCGAAATAGAAGAGGGAGACACCCGTTTGTTTTTCCCCTCTGAGTGCCGCCCAAACCAGTGGCGCACTTCCGCGGTACTTCGGCAACAGCGATTGATGTAGACCTAAGAATCCGGCTGGCACCGTCGCCAGCAGACTCGGTTTGATGATCCAATACCAACCTGCAACCAGGACATAGTAAGGGCAATATTTTTGGACGAGATCGGTGAGATCTGACGGTCCCTTTGCTATCGACAATGGCAAGTCAACGCTATCGCAATAAGCACGGAACTTCGGTAATACCGATCTCTTATCCGCCGCGTCATCGAGTGTTATGGCGGCGGCCACGCGACCCGGTATCGCTTCAACCATTGTTTGCAGCGCATCGAGTCCGAGTTGTTTGCTTCCAACAAATAATGCGCGACGATTGGCTACCATGGTTCAGAAATACAGTTGTCGAAGACTGTAGCGACGTCTCTCCGCGGACCGCTCGGCGCAACCTCTGGGCGCATTGTTGCGACGAGGGTCGGCGGCGGAGAGACGCCACTACAAACCTGCCCGCTTCGCGGCGGTGCAGGCACTTGATTTACCTTTGGGTTCCGGCACGCCGGAATTGTCCAATTGCGGCGTACCTCTCCATGCTCGCTTGAATGGTCTCCGTCGTTGCCTCAATCAGGTAACGCGGACGTTGCCTCGCCTCATCCAAGGCTCGCCATAAATACTCGCCAAGCACTCCCATCATCAGCATCTGGATTCCACCAATGACAAGCAGTACAACCATCAACGAAGCCCAACCCTGAACTGGTCGGCCGATCAGAGCATTTGCGATAACCACCGCGGCATAAAGAAAGCCGAGTAATGCGACGATCATGCCGGCGTAGGAAATCAATCGGATTGGAAGGTAGGTGAAAGAGGTGATGGAGTCGACTGCTAACTTGAGTTTCTTTTCCATGCTCCATCCCGACCGCCCTTGTGCTCGAGCCTGCTTGTCATACGTGATGGTCGTTTGACTAAAACCCATCCAGGTGATCAAGGCGAGTATGCTGGTATTACTCTCATTAAACCGGCGAAGTGCGTCTGTCACACTACGGTCAATCAGAAAGAAATCAGCACCCATGGACGGCATCTCTTTCATGCCGACCACGTGACGCATTAGTAGGTAATAAAGGCGTGCCAAGCCAACAGTTGTGGCCTTCTCCCCTTCGCGACCAGCACGGGCAGCCCAGACCACATGCGCTCCTTCACGCCATTTCGCAAGTAATGTTGGTATTGTTTCAGGGGGATCCTGAAGGTCCGCTGCAAGAACTACCGTACAGTCTCCTTGTGCATAATCTAAGCCACAAAGGATCGCTTTGTGGGATCCGAAGTTTCGCGCAAATCGGATCGCCCGAATGTGCGAGTCACGCAGCGCAAGGTCAGTGACTACTCTAAACGTGTCGTCAGATGAATGATCATCAACTACGATCCACTCCCAATCTAAGTCCATGGGCGTCAATATCGCGGCAATGCGGTCGTAGAGTAGGGGCAGATTGGGAGCTTCGTTATAAGCTGGAGTCACGACCGTGAGATAGAAGCGCCTGTTTGGCTGCCGCTCGCGCGGCCCGAATCCACTAACCTCAAGAGTGGATTGGGTCCCCTCGTTTTCAGCTAAAGCTATTGTTCCGTGACCGTTATTCATGACTAAACACGGACAGCCCTGGACCTTGCCATACAGACAGCGTCTATTTGAGAGTCGGTCAGTTCGGCGAACATTGGCAGTGAAAGCACTTCGTTAGCGGCTTGTTCCGAGAACGGTAGATCACCCTGGCGACACGAAGGATCGGCGTAGGCCTCCTGCAGATGTACCGGAATAGGGTAATGAATTCCAGTCTGGATTCCCTGATCGTACAACTCGCGTTGGAGAGCGTCTCGCTCAGCACTTCGTACTGCATAGATGTGATAGACGTGACGGTTGTAAGGCAAAGCGACTGGAGGGTGGACTTCTGAATCAGTCAGAAGATTGTCGTACCTTGCAGCATGCGCCCGGCGCGACTCCGTCCACGATTCCAGATGGCGAAGCTTCACGCGAAGGATGGCGCCCTGCAATCCTTCCATCCGATAGTTGTAGCCTTTTACTCGATGATGATACTTGCGCTCCTGTCCCCAGTCGCGCAGCATCCGCATGGCGCGAGAGTATTCGTGGTTATTCGTCACCACCATTCCTCCCTCGCCGTAAGCGCCCAAATTCTTACCAGGATAAAAACTGAAACATCCCAGATCCCCAATGCTACCTACTCGTCGCCCCTTGTACTCTGCGCCATGGGCTTGAGCTGCGTCTTCGATGACAATCAAATTATAACGCCGGGCAATCTCCAGAATCGGATCCATATCGGCAGGCTGGCCGTAGAGATGGACAGGCACGATCGCCTTCGTGCGTTCGGTGATCGCGGCCTCAATGTGGCTTACGTCCATCGTGAAGGACTGAGGATCGATATCTATGAATACCGGTTTCGCCCCTACGTAGTGGATTGCCGCGACGGTGGCAACAAAGGTAAAGGACACGGTGATGACCTCGTCACCACGCCCGATTCCGGCCGCCAGCAGCGCAAGATGTAATGCGCTTGTACCGGAGTTAACAGCTACGCCATGTTGAGCATGGCAATAGGTTGCAAACTCGTCTTCGAAAGACGCTACTTCATCTCCAAGCACAAACTGCGTGCTTTCAAGTACCCGAGCGATGGCCGCATCAATCTCTGGTTTGACGCTATGGTACTGCGACTTCAAGTCCAAGAAAGGAATCACTTGGCAATCTCCCAGGGCTCAATTCTAATTCCACTAACCGTCCTCGCCTGGCCATCGATTGGGTGGCGGCTTCGAGGATCTCAACCACTCGCATACCTGCCAGAGCATCGGTGATCGGGCTCTCGCTTCCTTCAATGCAGCGAATGAAGTGATTTGCCTCAACCCGTAACGCTTCGGTCGTGTCTAACTGCGGGGACCACATGTCACCGGTGCGGTATCCGATAAGCATGTCGTACAACTTCTCGGTGTTGTTGTTGACCGCAATCCCTCTGTCGTAAACCTTGACCTTTTCACTTGGCTCCAGGTCGTCATAGACGATCATATTTCGATTTCCGCCAATCAAAGTTCGACGCACTTTCACGGGTGACAACCAGTTGACGTGGATGTGAGCAATTAAAGAGCCGTCAAAGAAAAGCGTCAGGTAGGCGATATTCGCAGGTTCACCTGAAATGTGATTGACACCAGTTGCGCTTACCGCTCGAGGTTGAGCGGACAGCACATAATCCATGATCGACAGATCATGCACGGCCAGATCCCAGAGCACGTTCACGTCATGTTGAAACAGACCGAGGTTGATGCGCGCTGAATCGTAGTAGTAAATGTCCCCCAGTCGCTGGCTCATCACCAGTTCCTTGATCTTGCGCACGGCACCGGTATAAACGAAGGTATGGTCCACCATCAGGACCAGGTTGCGCCGCGTAGCTTCTTCGAGGAGCCGGAGCGCCTGCTCAGAAGTCGTGGCCAGGGGTTTTTCGACCAGCACGTGTTTGCCCGCACGCAACGCCCGCAAGGCCAGGTCGAAGTGTGTCGAGATCGGGGTAGCAATTGCGATGGCATCAATGCGAGAGTCAGCGAGAAGTTCTGAGAGGTCGGTCGTCGTTTCAATCGACGGGTAGCGTCTGCTTACTAACTCCAACCGCTTCGGATTCAAATCGCTGACGCTTACGATGGAGGCCTCCGGTACCTCAGCGAAGTTGCGCACCAGGTTCGGTCCCCAGTAACCGTAGCCAATGATGCCAATGCCTATCATAGTTTCACTCCTTTTTCCTTTGGACGCTTCGGTGGGCCTCAGACCGCGAGGCTGAGAACCATGGCTCCCTCGAGGCACTTGATGACCAGGTCCTGTTCCGTTTCGGTCATTTGATGAAAGAGCGGCAAGACTATGGTTCGGTCCTGAGCTTGTTCGCTCTTGCTTAAGCGTGCGCAGGAACCCGGCGCGCAATCGCAATCGCTTTCAACAGCACCGCAGGACCACATCCCCCGCGTGTAGGCAGGCTCGCGGTGGGTGCACATCACACCACGACGAGTGGCAACACCTGCATCGAGCAAAGCCTGCATCACCTGGCGCTGGTCGTAGGCAGCGGAGAGCCGCACACAATAACTCTGCCAGTTACTACGCGCCCATGCGGGTTCCACTGGTAGTTCTAACCCGCGTATACCGCTCAACAGTTCGGCATAACGCTTGGCGAGAAAACGCCTGCGCTCAATCATCATGGGGAGACGCTTAAGCTGTTCGCGACCCACCGCCGCTTGGATGTCGGTCATGCGATAGTTGTAACCAGGCATGGCGTAGGATTCGAAGACAACCTCTCGCGATCCATGTCGCGCCGTGTCAGACGCGGTCATGCCATGTTGTCGCCAAAGGCGAAACTGTTTATCCCATTCGGGAGATGAGGTGGTAATCATCCCCCCGTCGCCCGTGGTCATGACTTTTCGTGGATGGAAGGAAAAACAGGCGATGTCCCCGTGCGGCCTACCAATCCTCTCCCACGAGTCGTGCCAGAGAATCTCGCTGCCAACAGCGCAAGCAGCGTCCTCTACCACCGGCAGATGATACTCACGGGCGACTCTTGAAATAGCTTCAAGATCGCAAGGCATTCCCATCTGATGCACACAGAGAATGGCGCGCGTGCGATCAGTGATGACGTTTCTAATGAGTGCCGGGTTGATGTTGAAAGTCTGCGGCTGAATATCAACAAACACCGGAGTCGCACCGCAGTATCGTATGCTGTTGCTGGTGGCGATGAAGGAATGACTGACAGTAATGACCTCATCACCAGGTCGCACGCCTACGGCGAGGAGTGCAAGGTGAAGGGCAACAGTGCAGTTAGCAACCGCGCACGCATGTTCGGCTCCGACATATTCGGCAAACTCCTGCTCGAATGCCGCCACCTCCGGCCCTTGAGTTACCCATCCTGAAAGGATGGGACGTCCGGCCGCTTCAACCTCTCTCGCGTCCATCCACGGTTTAGCAACGGGAATGCTAAGCATAAACTAAGGTTCGCTCTCTCTTTTTCCGCCACCAGGCAACCAACTGACGCAATCCTTCGTCCAGCGTCACGCGTGTTTCAAAGTTCAGCAATCGTCGAGCTTTCTGCGTGTCCGCGAGGCGACGAGATACGCCGTTCACTTTCCGCTCCGGACCATATTCAGGTTTCAGATCCGACTCCATCACTCTTAGCAACGCCGCCGCCAGGTCGTTGAGGCTGGTTTCGACACCACTCGCGATATTGCAGACTTCATCGGTAACGTTTGCTTGAGCAGCCAGGATATTGGCCCTTGCAACATCTTCAACATAGACGAAGTCCATGGTCTGTTTACCGTCTCCCAGGATGAGCGGTCGCTGACCTGCATCAATACGTTCCATCCACCGAACGAGCACTTCCGTGTAAGCACCATGGACGTCCATGCGTGGACCATAGACATTGAAATAGCGCAAGGTGACGTAGTCGAGTCCGTATGACTCATGGAAGCTACGCAATAACCCCTCGTTGAATGTCTTGGCCGCGCCATAGACGGTGCGATTGTTATAGGAATGATGATGCTCGCTGGTGGGAAACTCTTCAGCCAGTCCATAGACCGAGGCCGACGATGCGGCAATCACTTTCCTCACGCGGGCCCGGGCCGCCTCTTCCAGGACATTGAATGTACCATCGACAAGTACACTCAATGCTAAGCGAGGCTCTTCGGCGCACTGAGTGATGCGGATTGCCGCCTGATGGAAGACAACATCAACACCTTTCATAACATCGGCCAGCAGTTGGCGATCCTGTATATCGCCTTCGACGATAGTTACTGAACCATGGGCCAGGGCCGATGACAGATTTTCACGCCGGCCACGAACGAAGTTGTCCAATACGATGACCTCAGGGCGAGACCACCGATCCTGGTTGCTAACCAACAGGTCAACGATGTGTGACCCGATCAGGCCGGCGCCGCCGGTCACTAGAACGCGCGAATGTCCGTTAGTCATCATTTCTCATTAAATGGGCAAGCATTATCCGAAGCTTGAGTCGACAGTGTTTTCGGCTGAGGCGATCTCAGCTTGATTGGAAGAATCGTTTCTTCGGACGCGGTTGCGGGCCAAGCATCAAGCCGGTCGATTACGGTAGGGTCATAGCCAGGCTCAATCTTGCCCTACAGAAAAATACAAGTCAGTGCGACGCGGCGCATCGGCGTCAGCGACCATTTTGGATAGGCGGATACGACCCTTTTTTGCCCAGCGGGAGTAGGCGGATGCGACTATCAGTGCGGCACAATTGTGCCAATCGGCTTTCCTGGAGGCGGCTTTGCACGTGAAAAGAAGGCCTTTATTGGTGGCTGCTCGTTTTGGCGCCCAGCTGCTCAGCGCCCTCAATCGGTCTAGACGCCGGATAAGTGAAAATCTCTTGCAACGGCGGTGGCGGCGCTGTCCCGGGAAGAATTACGGCGACACTGCTCTGCCACAAGACCCTAACGTCGCTCCACCAACTTCGTGCCCTGAGATACTCCACGTAGCCTTTCAGTTTGAATGGCTGCAACGATCCAATGTAGAAGTGCTCAATCTCGCCCGTGATTTCAGCGAGCAATGCTTCCTCGTTACGCAGGCGCAGCGTCATTGGATCGGTAATTCCTGGTCTGACTCTTAACACCAGTTGCCACTGAGGATTCTCAAGATCAACGTAGCGCGGTACTTCAGGGCGTGGTCCAACCAACGACATATCACCTTTAAGAACATTCCACAGCTCAGGAAGCTCGTCGAGCTTTGTCCTGCGAAGCAGCTTTCCCACCCACGTCACGCGTGCGTCGTCACCAGCAGTCACCTGCGGTCCAACAGGTGCCGCTCGCATCGTGCGCAGTTTGTAAAGGACAAAGGTTTGCCCGCCCCGTCCCATACGCTCCTGGCGAAAGATGACTGGCCCGGGAGAAGTTGCCGCGATCGCGACTGCTGACAGCGCGATAAGAGGAGCACAAACAATCAATCCAAGCAGCGACAACACCACTTCAATCGCGCGCGGTATTCCGGTTCCCACGCCAACCATTTCCGAATCCGTTGACTTGGACATGTTGTGATTTGAGGAAACTACCTCACCGCGCATAACGAAGCCACACTTGCATGACGAGCGCACAGACTTTTAATCGTGCGGATCACCTTTTCCACTTCGTCCTTACGCATCGCGGGAAAGATTGGCAGACTAATCAACCGTTCCCACACTGCAGTTGCCACAGGGAAATCTTTCGGTTGCCAACCGAAGGTCTCCTGGTAATAAGGATGCAGGTGCAAGGGGCGCCAATGCACCGAACACCCAACGCCGGCTTCTTTCAGCTCCTCAACGAATTCATTGCGGCTGATTGCCAATCGGTCCAGTTGCAATCTGATTGGGAACAAGTGCCAGGAGTGAATACGGTTTAGATCTTCGGGAGGTAATTCAATCTCCTCGATATCGGCCAATGCTTCCATGTACCACCGCGCGATAGATTCACGATCCCGGCGCATCTCTTCCGCCCGCGCCAACTGCTGAATGCCTATCGCCGCAGCGATGTCAGTGAGATTGTATTTGTACCCCGGTGCGATGATCTTGTAGTCCCAACTCCCTCCACCGGAATACCTTCCCCACGCATCGTGAGAGAGTCCATGAAGCGACATCAATCGGATCCGTTCGGCCAACTCTGCATTATCGGTGACCGCCATGCCGCCTTCGCCGGTGGTGATCGTCTTGTTGGCGTAAAAGGAATAGCAGCTCACCGTCGCTGTTCTTTCACCGCACCGTTGCCACGGTTCTACGGCGCCTTTCCTCCACGCAGCAGGAAAGGCGTGCGCCGCGTCCTCAACCGTCCATAGGTCGTGATAGCACGAGAAATTCTGTATCGCCTCAATGTCCATCATTAGTCCACCAACGTGAACAGGCATCATTCCAACCGGATGCAAGTCCTTTGGAAGCGCGGCTGGCAGCGTACCTGATTCTAGTTGGTCAAGTTTCACCGCCGCGTCGTAGAGATCCATGTTGGTGGTTACTGGATCGCAATCAACGAGGATCGGGATGGCCCCCTGATATCGAACGACTTCGGCCGTAGCGGCGAACGTCATTGTCGGCACGAGCACGGCCTGCCCCGGCTTCAGTCCTAACGCTTCTAGGGCGAGATGAAGTGCGGCCGTACAGGAGTTGATCGCTACAGCGTGAGATGCACCCACCGCGGCAGCGAACTCTTCCTCAAAACGCCGAACCTTTGGGCCGCTTGTCAGCCATCCCGAACGTAATGTGGATACAACTTCCTCAACCTCTTGTTCGGTCAGTTGAGGCCGGAAGAAGGGAATAGGCATTTCTAACATCAGAGTCTCGATGGGTCGGTTAGGAGATGAAGGCTAAGTGATCGGTTGGTTTTGTGAATTGATGTCGGGCGGTGTCATCAGGTCAGTACCACCGCAAGCGGAAAGAACCTATCGTTGTGGTGTTGCTGGCTTCTTGCATAACAAGCGACCCACACGCTACCGCGAGGTGGTACTGACCTCATTGGCACAGACTACGATCAACTCGGTGTCATGAAGTCAGTACCACCTCGCGGTCCCAGCCGTGCAGCCCGGCTGGGGTGGTGGTTGCGGGTGGGTCGCTCGTAGGCAAGCCCGCAGTTGAGTGTAATGAGATGCACGACTGAAACTTAATAGGGTGGCAATGGTTCAAGCTTCTCTGTTGTTTGGGTTGGAGTTGAATAACTCGATTGATGTTCGCGATCTCCCCAGCGATTCCAGAACTTGACCAACCCCATTAGAAAACCCCAACCGTAAGCGACGTGCAGTATCACAAATGTGGTTGGAATCAACGGTAGCAACCGCCAGTTACCCTTACTGGCTACTATTAACGAGGCTGCCAGGTTGGCGATTACATACGAGCCTGCTTCGAGAAGGAAAAGCCATTTGCTGATAGCGAAGAATGGCGATGCCGATAAGAAGATGAGCAAACTAAAAACAAAAAGAGGTGGAACGAACTGACGTGGCTGCATCTGCTGCGGGTGCTTTTGCATCACTCGTACTTTCCAGAAGCCATATTGTAGATATTGGCGCCAGAGAGCCCGATTTGTGCTGCGATTGTAATAAAGTGATTTAATGCGTGGGCTTAGAAGTATTTTTCCCCCTCGTGAACGCAGACGGTAATTGAGTTCGTCGTCTTGATTACGCACTAATTCCTCATCGAAGAACCCTATGCGATCGAAGACCTCGCGCGGCCACGCGCCCATGTAAACTGTGTCCACCAGCTCTTCCCGATCAGAGTAGTGAAAGCGTGCTCCTCCGATCCCAAAAGGCGAGCTGGTTGCGAGTGCTGTCGTCTGGCCAAATCTTCCTTCGCTCACCGGATCCATCCTCCCACCCACATTGCCGGCGCCGGAGCGATTAAGGGCAGCGATACATTGCTGCACGTAATCCGGCGCGACTATTGTGTGTCCATCTACCCGGACAATGACCTCTCCTTTGGCGCGAAGCAGGGCCACATTCATGCCTGTGGGAACAATTTTTCCTGGGTTATCCAGGATAGTTAGACTGATGTCCGGATGGCCCTGGGCCAAACGAGTGATGACATCTCGGGTCTCGTCCGTGGACATTCCGTCAGCGATCAGCACTTCCATGCGGTCGTGTGGATAGTCCTGCGCGAGCACCGCGCCCAAGCTACGCGCAATGAAGCCGGCCTCGTTGCGGATCGGCATGATCAGCGTGACAAAAGGAGTTCTTTCCATAGCGAGTTCAGGAAGCCAGAGACTTTTTCATCTGCCCTTTCCAGACAGTGTCTTTTGAGAACCTTGTCCAGTTAAGCCTCTCGTAAAATTCAACAGCCTGGAGGTTGGTGGGGTTAACGGTCAGATCCATCTCTTGAAAGCCTTGCCGCCGTGCCACAGCTTCAGCTTCCGCCATTAGCACCTTCCCGATACCCAATCCTTGCCGCTGTGGGTGCACTGCGATCGCTAGAATTCCGAAATGATTCAGACTCCGATTGGAAGGGCCAGGCGCTGGCGCCGCGGGTTTTGCATGACTCTTTAAGACTCGCGCTCCGGTGGCAAGACGGTTCCGGAAGATCGGATTTCGCACGAGATAGGGATGTGCAAGTACGTGACCGATTAGGAATTTGCGATTCTTACGCACAAAGCCTGACATTGCTCCGCGAAAAATTCCTCCGAAACAGAAACCGACGAGTTCAGAATCAAGCATTGCACTCAACGCAACAACATCATGTGGACCGACGAGTTGCCATTCGTAATAACGCCGCACTGCTTCGGTGCCGAGCAAGGTGAGTGCGCTCTCGGGGAAGGCCAGCATATGAACTGCCGCCACGTCGGGTAGGTCGCGCGCTTGAATTTCTCGTATCATCACATTGCTTGACATATGGACCCTATCATTTTTCATTTGTCATTGTTCTGGTTATCGCCGTGGTTCGTGACTGGAGAGAATGCCAATTTGATAAATGAAAAATGGCAAATGAGAAGTGACAAATGATTTTTTCTCAGACAAACGGCTTCGCCACGGTGCTTACCACGAAGCGTCGCTTTCGGGATGGCGGCAAGGGTATCTCTGTTACGAGTTCGATCTTAATGGCGATGTCCGAAGCGCCCTTCTCTTTTAAGTTGGATACGATCCTGGCGGCAGACTCTTTTGAAAACCCTGTTGCAGGTTTTAGGCGCAATAGCATTTCTCCGAGTTCCTCTTGCACTACCTGAAAAGAGTCGATTTCAGGGAAGTGTTCCAGTACGCCGGTAAAGAAATGGACGATGAGGCGGTTACCGGAGGGTGTAATTACAATATCGGTGTCGCGTCCCTGGATTGATCCCATGACGTCATATCCGCGCCCACACGCGCATAGTTTTTCGCTTTCCCTGATTCCGACATCGCCTACCTGGTAACGAATCAGGGGCATCGGGCCGGCATGCAATCGAGTCAGAATCAAGTTACCGCTTTCTCCTGGCTGCACAGGATGACCTTTGTCATCCAAGTGTTCTACAACCACATCCAGCGTGTGCAGGTGATAGGTGTTTGCACATCCGCATTGCGCTGCGACTTGTATCCCCTCACCACAGCCGTATGTGTCGAAAACTCGCGTTCTGAAAGCTGACTCAATAGTTTTCCGGTACTCTGGATACAGGTTATCTCCCCATGTAACGACTGAACGCAGCGGCTGATTCCAGCCTCGTTCGAGAGCGCGGCGCGCCAGGACATAAAGGCTGCCAGGATAACCCCAAAGGTGTTGAAGGGAATGGCTCTCGAGCAAATCCAGACTGAGATCGAGCTGGGAATCGCCGAGATCAAAAGCGGAAACATAGTGACACTGAAGTAGGATATCTTTTAACCATCTGTCTTTACTGCGCTTCAGAGTCATTCCTGTTTGTAGGTGCGCTTCACCTATCTGCCAGCCGGCCCATTCCAGCGCGAGCAGAAAGGATGCCCTATGCCAACCTGTCGTGGCCGGGTCTTCTCGCACGCAAAAATTTGTTCCCGTTGAGCCTGAGGAGCACGCCTCAAACGTTTTCATTCCAGTGTCCCGCGTGGTCCTATGAGGATAAGCGGATCGCAGCATCTGTTTCGTGACGATCGGTAACTTGCATAGATCCTCAGGACTGCGAATGTCACTGGATTTGACGCCCGCCTGGTCCATCAACTCGCGGTAGAAGGGAACCTCCCGGTAGGCAATTTCCATCAGAGAAGTCAGCGAACTGTTACGCAAGGCATGCAAGCGTTGCGGATCCCACCACTGTGCTTCTTCCAAGAAGCGGAGACGCTTCATCATCCTCTGACCAAGTGCAAGGTCGCCGAACGGTAGAATTACATTTCTTAAGAGCCAGGATCGCGAGCGTTGCTTCAGCGCATCGAGTCCGCTGCTGTTTAAGGTTTTTTCCAATGGGTTACTACCTGGGATCGTTAAATGGGCGCTACCCTGGCCAAGAGCGTTTCCCACTGCGGCAGGATGATCGACCAATCAAATTGTTCCACCTTCTGGCGGGCGTTACGTGAAATTCGCTCAGCCAGTCCTTCCTCTGTCAAAAGGCGCCGCACCGCAGCAGCCATGGCTTCAGGGTCATCTGGTGGAACCAGCAAGGCATCATGTTCATCTTCCAGAAGATAAGGAATCCCTCCCGCATTAGTACTGACCACGCACAAGCCGCAGGCCATTGCCTCGAGCACGCTGACGGGAGTGTTATCGACGTTTGTGGTATTCAAGAAGATGTCAGCTTTGTTCAGCCACTCAGGCACTTCCGTCTTGTACACCCCTCCGGGAAAGGTCGCTCGGTCCGCGACTCCCAACTCGGAAGCCACCTTCACAGTGTGTTGCAAACTCCCGTCGCCTTTGTCAGGTCCAACCATAGTCAAAGAAATATCTGGAAAATCCTGCGCCAACAAAGCCACAACTTTGGGAGCAAGACCTGGGTTATAGGTCGCGTGAAAGGCACGCAACCAGGTTAAGGTGGCTTGTGGTTGTTCGCGTTGCTTGAACTGGTAGATGTCCAGGTCGAGCGGGTTCGGCAACAAGAGCAAGCTATCCCCGTACGGTTTCATCTCTTCGAGCAGGTAGTGTGAAGGCGTAGTGACGGCCGCTGCCGATCTGAGTAAACGCCGAACTCTTTTAGGCTGGCGCTGGGCGAAGGCGGGCAAATTGCCCCCACGAAGTGTCAGGACAAACGTCTTGCCGATCATACGCAGAGCGCCGCAGACCCCTTCTGCCCACAAGAAGGCCCGACCGCTATATAGATCTACAACTGTAACTTCATAATCACGGCGTCGAATGATCGCCATGGCAACCATGTGAGCACCGCGAACCCAGCCTTTCCGATAGGGCGAGGCCGTTACCAAATCATATTTCGCTTGTCGCAGTCTTTCTGCCAGGTCTTCCATCACTGAGCGCCGGCCACCGTTTGAAGAAAGAAAATTTGCGACCAGCAGTAAGGGAGGCTTTCGCTTCATTTCTGACGCTTTCATTTTGCGGCTTACCAGGACAACTTGTGCTTGCGCAACCACAATTCCAGAGCCAAAAGAATAAATATGCGTTGGTAGAGTCCGCCTCTGCTGATACTGCCCGTCGGACGACTTTCCTTAAATGTCTTGAACTGCTGCAGCCATCGCTGCACCAACTGAGTATTAATAAGGAGACGTATCCGGGAATCTGCAGACAAGAGATAGTCGTGCAACATTGAGTGGAAATGATCAGTGACCAAGACGTCGAGGGGAATACTGAAGCCCTGTTTCGGATGAGCGGCGACTTGCTCGGGCAACCATCGAGCCGCCAGGTTGCGCAAAACCAGCTTTCCTTTCTGACCGTCGGTCTTGAAATGGTGAGGTAGTTCTAAACCCAACTCAACCATTTGTTCATCAAGGAAGGGAACGCGCACTTCTATGCCCGCCAACATGCTCATCATGTCGACCTTTCGCAACATGTCTGAAGGCAGTCCGACAGAAAAGAGATTTTCCGTCATGCGTTGTGATAGGGATTCCAGATCATAGATCCCGCTGGGGTGTCCATTAAAATGACGATACGCCGTTTGCAAACCTTTGCGAGCTGAACACGAAACCAAATCCTGCTTTTGTTGCTCACTCAGATAATTGGAGAGTCCCGACAAGAGCACAGCAGAGTTTTCCTGTCCATCTCGCGCCAGCGTGACTGCCTTGTCCACTTGGCGGCCCCAATTCCGCGTCCATCTCTTCAGATTACTACCGGTGAAGATCAGGCATTGCTGTAGCCAGGGAGGGAATTGCATTAGTCGCATCAACTTGTTCGCGCGCCAAAACCGGCCATAACCTCCGAACGCCTCGTCACCACCATCTCCAGACAAAGTGCAGATTATTCCCTGTTCGCGAATCGCCCGAGCTACCCAATAAGTCGGTATCAGACTTGTGTCGGCGAATGGCTGATCGAAATGCTGCAAAAGACTTATTACGGATTCAGGTGTTACCGCCCAGTCGCCGAGATTTATGGTGTGATGCTTAGTCTGGTAATGCCCGGCAACGGCATGGGCCATAACCGTCTCGTCATATTCCTCGTCGGGAAAGCGCACATTAAATGTTGTTGGTGAAAGATTGGCTGCCCGGCAATAGGCTCCAACCACGAGAGAGGAGTCAATGCCCCCGCTGAGTAGTGCTGCCACAGGGACATCAGCCATGCGCTGGTATTTCACAGCCTGGATTAAGGAGTCGGATACCGAGTTGACGGCAGCAGCCAGACTCTTCTTGAACCGCGGCTGTGCATTTGGTTCATAGAACTTTGTCATTCGCTGCTCTTCTTCGCTCACTACCAGGGTGGTTCCTTTGGGGAGGGCGTGAATGTTTGCAAATCCTGTCTGTGGTTCCGGGATATAACTCAAGCCCAGAAAGTCGTAGCACGCTTGACGATCAATCGCAGGGGTGAAATCACATAGGGCCAAAATGGCTTTGATCTCGCTGGCAAATACCCACTGGTTGTTAAGAATCGCGTAATAGAGAGGCTTAATTCCGAACCGATCTCTGGCCATCAGCAGACGACGTTGACGCCGATCATAGATGACAAATGCAAACATTCCCCGCAGCCGGTTCACCATCTCCGCTCCGTGTTCCTCATAGAGATGTACTAACACCTCCGTATCTGAGTTACTGCGGAAACAGTGGCCTTGAGTCTGGAGTTCGGCTCGTAGCTCGCGGTGGTTATAGATTTCGCCGTTGAAGACTACATAGACCGAGCCATCTTCATTGGGCATTGGCTGGTTGCCGGCAGCCGAAATGTCAACGATGGCCAAGCGACGATGGACCAACTCGCAGTTGGCATCTGTGTAGTGGCCGCGCCCATCCGGCCCGCGATGGGCCAATAGAGCATCGGCACGCTCGTGCCACAATGGATCGGCAGGTAAAAAGTTAGGATGAAATCGTCCTGCTATGCCGCACATGTTCTATGTCTTAGTGAACAATTTCCGCAGGGAGTCGTACTTGCAGCCGGCCTTCTTGCCGCAGTTGGTCCACTCTTTCCAGCAGCGGGACCAGGTGAGTCTGATCTTGAGTTCCACCTGAACACAGCGAATGAGGATGACCATACACGACCGCTAATCCGCCTGTCTCAGCGCATCGGTTAATCATCTCCAATGCCGGCGCATTAAAACCGCCGGGTGTGTTGAGGCGCACGCAAGTAATATCGGCGATCTTCTCGCGCTGGGCGGGCTTATCAAGACGCCTCCCAACCAATCGCTCTGCAAGACGTTGTGACAGCGGACGATATGAAACGCGGCAGAACCGGTAGCCGGTTTCCGCCAGTGCGTCGCAAAGACGCTGCAGATCTGTTCTCTCCCGGCCACACTGGCGGCGCTCAGAAATACTGAACGACCCTCTCTTGATGTAGTCGAAGGGTTGATTGAACGGAGGTACGAATGAGATCACTGGCACACCCACGCATTGTTCCAGCGCATCCTTGCTGCGGCGCAAACTCTCCAGCAACGCCTTGCGATTTAGTGCCGGCAACCACTCGTGTCGAAAAGCATGACTCCCGACTTCGTGTCCGGCAGAGTGGATCCGTTTGATCTGCGCCGGATCGTGGTAGGGGCGATATCCCGGCAAGGCAGCGGCGCCGACCACGGCGAAGCAGGCCGCGACGTCGTATTTGGCGTGCAACTCAAGCAGCCGCTCAGTGTTTTCAAATTCAAGCGGCCCCCAGTTCTTCGCTCCCCCAGGACTGCGCGAACGATCAGCGCCCCATTGGGTGTCGTAGTCCCAGAAAAAAAGAACTGCTGCGGTTCTAGCCATCTTATTAAATCGGACTAAGCAACTAATTGATGGTCATCTACGCGGGGTCCTTCGGGCGTGACCAAGGGCGGCTCGTACTTTTCGTAGCGGATTACCCTAATCAATCTTCTCCGCTGACGGAGGGTGATGAAGCACAGGCCAAACGTAAACGATGGTGCTACCAATCGCATCGCCTTGTCGACCATGTATAGGAGAGCAAAGACAGCCATTGGCGCTATCATCGCTTTAGCTCTAACGTCCCGCATACGTCCAATGTAACCAAAACGCTGAGCCGCCATAATTAACAGCAACAGACCTGCCGCAAGTCCAAGCAGACCATGTTCCGCCAGCAGTCGCGTGTACTCTGTATGTGTGGCGATACGGCGATAATACTGAGCGTGCTCCATTTTTGACTCGCCTGGTCCAATGCCAAATACCGGATTCTGAGCCCAAATCTGCAGGTCGGCTTGAGCTATGGTGTTTCGCCCGGTTGAGTCGGTATTCTCAAATCTTGCTGAGAGAGCACCGCCAGTAAAGGCGTCGAGACGAGGTAAGACAACGTAGCTGACGACAACAAAGAGAACTGCAGCTACGAGAACGATCTTGATCCGTGCGCGCGCGTCACGGCTCAGATACAAGATGCCGAGAACAGCGGCTCCGGCTGCCGTGTACAAGCCTCCGCGAGAAAAGGTCAAGGCGCTCTGGGTAGCTAACCAAAGCGTTACGCCGAGCATCAGGACTCTAAACGTCCACTTCCTCTTATCAGTCAGCACACATAACAACGCCAGTAGAGCTCCGAGTCCCAAAGCGGCAGAGACCTGATTTGGCCCAAAGCCTCCGCTGGTCACGAAATTCGATTCGTTACCAAAAGCAATGTCTGAGGTGGTGATGGTTGAGGAAGCCGCAATCGTAGCGACTCCGATAGTGGGGCCAATCAACGCGAGAAACAAAGTACGCAGCTGGCTCGTCGAGAGCGTCACGCGTGAAAAGAACCAGGCACTCATCATCAAGGCGAGTGGCCCAGACATGTTCCCGCTGATCAGCAGCCGAGCATCGACTGGTCCCTCTTTCATTAGGGTGATCGCAACAGACGGAAGCAACAGAGCAAAGTAAAGCAGCGGCAGACCCGGAGCTTTCCAGTTGCCGCTCCGTATGATCGCCACAAGAAAGATCGCTGTGGTGGCGTATTTCCCCATTTCCCAGAAAACGCCCGCTTCCGACATGCGCCACAACACTTCTGCTCCAGTGATGTAGGCGCCGACATACGCTACTCGCTGCATCGGTCGACGCCCCCGTACGGCCCACCATAGGCCGACACTAAGTGTTGCTACTGCATGCAAGCTTCCGACCGCGCTGGATCTATCCATCAATAACGCGAGCGGGATGTGGGCTCCCAGGAACAGCGGGACGGCATATCCCTTGAGTTTTTGGCTTGACGAGCTGATCAGCTTGTTCGTCCATGCGTTCTGGGTGGCAGGGAAGGAGTGCGGCGCTGGAATACTACTCATGAAAGCACCCCCGAATAGATCTCTGTCAGCAGCGATGGCAACTGACGCGGCGAATAGTTAGCGGAAACGTGCTCTGCGGCGCGTTGGCCCATTTTCGTTCGCAACGTCGAATCGTTGACCAGCGTCAGCAGGGAATTTGCCAGTGCAACCTCATCGGTGGGATCTACCAGGAAGCCTGTTTGCCCGTGGCGGATGATCTCGGGCACGCCGCCAATTCGCCGCGCCACAACCGCCAACCCAGAGGCCATTGCCTCCAGCACCACGTTGGGCGTTCCTTCCCAGTCTGAAGTCAACACGAGGATGTCTGACTCGTTATAAATCGGCACCATGTCCGGCACGATTCCCCTGAATTCAACGACATCAGGCAACAATCCCAGCTCGTTCGCCTGTCGTTCAAGTTGCGGTCGATACGGACCGTCGCCGAAGATGCTCGCCCTGATCGCCTTCCGAGAGCGTTGTCGGAGGGAAGCGACAGTATTGAGGAACAGATCGAGTTTCTTTTGCTCCACCAACCGGCCTACGGCAAGCAGCCGGATCGTGTCACGCTCTCGGCGAGAAACGAATTTGAATTGATCGACATCAACCACATTCGGCAAGAGGCAAAGACGACGAGCCTGCGCGCCAAGCTTGATCGCATTTCGAATGGCCGCTCGGGAATTCACAGCGATTACTCGCGGAGCACGCAAACTTAAATAACCAGCTAGTACGCCGTTGTCCCGAACCTCGCTTGTTCCGTCACATCTGATTGCGCCTACTTCACGCAAACCAAGCGCCCGCGCGGCAGCTACTGCATAAAGGTTCGTATAGAAGTGTTGACTTTGGAGAACATCGGGTGGTTGCTCGCGCAACGCAGCCACAATCCGAGAGAGCCGCAGCAGCCTCGATCCGCGTTGGCCAACGCACGTCACCTGAATTCCCAGCTCCCGAATTTTCTGCTCCCAAAACTCGCCTCGCGTCAGAGAAAGAACACGCAGGCTGGCGCCACTTTGCCGAAGCGCCCTCAGAATGTAGTAGAGTTGCCGTTCAGCTCCTCCCTGACCCAGAGTGCCCGCAATAAAGCAGATCTTTAAATTCTCTAGCTTAAGCATCGGAACGAAGTGGACCGCATGCCGCCCGCAGTAGGTCGCCGATGGTGTCCCGCCATCGTTCGAGAGAGTATTGACTGGCTGTCTCTAAAGCGCGCGCCGACATATTGCGATAACGCTCAGCATCGGAAAGGCAATCAACCACCGCCTGTGCTAATCCTTCGGGAGTGACGTCTTTAAGCAGAAGGCCGGAACCGGTATCAATCAGCTTTGGCAAGACGGATACTCGTGTGGTCACGACCGGTAAACCGCAGGCTAATGCTTCGAGCACAGCCTTCGGAAAGCCTTCCGATGCGGTGGGATAACAGAAGAGATCGGCTTGCTGTAGGAGACGCAGCACTGTCGCGTGATCGACCTTGCCATGAAAGCTAACCTTACTTTTGACATTGTGAGTTACGGCAAGCTCTTTGAACCTTGGTAGTTCCGTACCATCTCCCACTACATCAAGAGTTGCGCCCGGAAAAGACTGCAGAACCAGCGGCAAGCTTTCAATTACGGTCTCGATCCCTTTTCCTTTCTCCTGGCGGCAAACAATGATTAGCCGGACACTCTCGGAGGAAGGTGGATCACGGCGTCGGGAACAAGCTGTCAGCTCATGTTCCAGCAGGCTGGTGGAGAATATCCAGTGTACATTTGGATTCTGCGCTGATGGCGACTCAGCGGCGCCCCCCGTCGCAAGCATCACATTTTGGCCGCCTGCGAACCGCTGCATAAACCAGCGCCAGAAATACTCAGCAGTAGTGTGCTGCACGAACCAGTTGCCGCAGTAGCGAACGAACATCGGCTTACGCCAGAGCAAAGCCAGGAGCATCCCAATGGTTCCGATGTCGCCGGGGATAGGTGCATGAACGATGTCAGCCCGACGGATTTCACGGATCAGGAGCGGACTATTGCGCACTAACCAAAACAGGAATGTTGCTTTCCTCGACAGTCCACTGCCGGTGGGATTGGTGAGCGGTCTAATAGAAAGATTGCGACCGCTGAGACTCATGCCGCCAACGCGTGTTGTCGTGGAAGAACAAGGCACCACTAAAGTCGTTGTGTCAAAGAGTTCGGAAAGAGCCTGCATCTGGAACGGGAAGCCACCGTCGGTGGCGTAGCCGCTGGGTGAAGAAGCACTGGGCCAGCACAGCTTATATGAGAAGACCGCTAACTTCATTTAGCCCTGGCTGACACTTTCTGGATGTCCATTGCTCCAGTTAGAAATAATAGTCCGAGGACTATCTTCGCTTTCCTGCTTTCGTCCCAGGAAAGCAGTGGCTGCTGGTATGCTCAACTCTCGGGCCCATGAGTAGCGGCGATCAAGCCACAGTATCGGACTGACAACCAAACGCACGCCCGCGCTGCTGAACCGCCGCCACCAAAGATTGTTGGACACGCTGCTACAGAATCCGATCATCGTTTTGGAAAGTGCAGACAGCGGACCCTGGGTAATGTAGACCTCCAGTCCCTGGAATCTGCGGAACAGCATCCGATGGCCTAGTGGTGTGTAGCGTTGAAAGTCAAAAGGAAAGCCGTGAACCGGAGTATGAAATGGCACTCCTGAATAAACGATGCCGCCGAGTTTCAAGCAACGATGAATTTCGCTGACAATTGCCGTCGGATTAACGGCATGCTCTAAGACCTGATCAACCACTACACAGTCGAATGTCTGATCTCGAAAGGGCAGGCAAGCGCCGTCACAGGCAACAACCGCATCTCCTTTGAGAGTCACGTCAGTTGGAAAGATGTGGGCCTCTGGGAACACCTTCGCATATTGATCTGTCCCCAGTCCGCAACCGATGATAAGTATGGCCGCATCAGCTGGTAGTAACCCCTTATGTTTCTCGAGCAAAGAGAAGCTGTCATCTCTTGAGGCGGCAGCCGGTATCATCCTTCTAATTTGATAACGCCAGCCCAAGTCTGCCGGAAACTGCCGGACATCAGAGCTGGCAGCGACTTCTTCTGAAGAAAAGATACTTCTGCTTTCATCAAATAAGATCGGAGTTCCGTTTACTATTCGGAAGTGCCGGTCGCATGACTCGCACACAAGGTCATCAGCGGCGAGCCGTCTCAAGTCTCCATGATCACTGTACGGGCAGCATACGAATGCCAGGTCTAGCAGGCGATCGGATGTCGTGCAGTTCTGTGGCATCAACTTAAAGAACTCAAACCACGTGCAATAGCCAGGAATCCTGACAGCCGTCCCTGGAGTTCACTCAGATCCATCCGTCGCCGGCGGCGAATTGCCGACGAGGTTAAGCGCAGCAGCTCGAAAGCCTGAAAGCGCCAAAACCGCATCTTGTGACGCCAGGTCAAAGGGCCAACAACATCTTGAAAGACATAGTAGTGATTGACCACGGTCTTAAAGCCGATGGCTTGCCTGTTCACCCGGGCGTTGGGCGAACTCAGTTCTACACAGTGAGCATCGCCGCATTGCAAAAGCTCCCACTGGCGACCCGCTCTCAGCGAGAGATGCGCGTCCTCGAGCACGCCATAGTCACGGAAGAACGGATCGAATCGTAGACCACACTCAAACACCTCTCTTCTCCAAACAGCGCAGGCGGTAGTCATAAAGTCAACCTTGCGGAGTCCACTGAAAGGTGGTTGCATCAAGGCATTAATGGGATAACCACTGCGGAAGTCGTACTTGCCTGGCTCATAGATGGTCAGCAATCGTAGCCGACGGTACCAACGCCAGCGTTGGCGATCGTTCAGACGAAAATGCTGGTTGGTTCTATACCCGACTATTCCACCTATTTTCTTCTCCGTGTCCTGCGCAAATACATTAATAATCGTATTTAAGAATTGAGGATCTAGTCTCACATCATCGTCGATGAAAGCAATAAAACCGCCTGCGGCTTTTTCGATGCCGGCGTTTCTTTGAATAGCGGTGCCGTTTTCGTGCCGAATGTAATGACACTGAAAGGGAAGCGATCCAGCTATTTCGGCCACAACGTTTTCCGTCTCAGTTTCGTCAGCGGGACTCCCATCCACCAAAATGACTTCTACTGGCAGGCAAGTCTGTTGGGTCAGGTTCTCCAACAGACCGGCGGCTTCGGTGGGCCGGCGGAAGGTGGGAGTAACGATCGAGATCTTGTTTGAGTGAGCTTCTTTGGTGTTTTTAGACACGCTGGGCAGCCCCTATCAGGTATTTGTCAGTCTCTATCGACTTTGCCATTTGCAGCAGGAATCCAGCCACGCGCACACCGGAGTAGCCATCCAGCGCGTTGCCGAACATTTCTTTGATTAAAGCGCGACGACGGTTGCTATCTGCCTGAGGTTCGATCAGTGCTTGTTGCAACATGCTTCGCATTTCAGATTCCGATCTGGCTACCTTAATCGCACCGCTCTCAACAACCGGGCGATAGTGCTCGAACGTGTAGCAACGGGCATAGTCAAGTTCCTTAACATCTAACTCGGGTGGGTTGTAACCGACATTGATTACTGGCTTATCAAACATGCAAAGCTCGAGCGAAACGGTAGAAGCCACATTGATGCCGACAGCAGCGTGTCGCAGAGTGTTCGTTAGGAGGTAAGCATCTTCGATCTTGGGAGTGAGCCAGGCCGGCTCCCAGGGAATTTCTGGAAACAGGACATCCGGATTGCGAGACTTGATTTGTTCGAAGCGACCTGTCTGATCTTTTGGGTAAACACGAACGAGCAATTGCGGACGCAGGTCGGTCATCTCGCGTAGCATGGCGGCGATATTTTCAACAATAGTTGGCTCGCCAGGCATATGGTTAGCCATGCCGGTACTGTAGAGCACGATTGGGCGAGCGGGATCTGCCCCGACGTGCGCACAAAACTCTTCGCGCGTCCAGGAGAATTCTCGCCTGAAGTGAAAATCAAATTGGGGCGTGCCGGTAACGAAAACCTGTTCCGGTCGGAGCGAACCATATATTTGCAGCAACTGGTTTCGGATTGCCTCATTCCATACAAGGTAGTAGTCATAGGGCGGGATAATCCTGCCCTGAGAAGTAAGGTTGTCCCAGGAGAAAACAAAAGCAGCGGTCGGTATGCCGAGCCATTGCGCAGCCTGCACGGCCTGGATTGCGACCCGGCTATGAACATGTGAGCCGTTGAAGACAAGCGCAGGTTTGAGTTTTTTGAAAAGGCGCACATAACTTTCCGTCGTCCGCAAGCGCCGGCTTGAGGTGCGCTCCATTTTTGAAAGGAGATCCAGCCCGGCGCGGTTGGCGAAGGGGTAGCAAGCTAGTTTCTTGGCCAAACGCTTAAGTCGCAGGCTCGAAGTATTTGCTTCGTCATCACGCAGACGCCATCGCTCCTGCGCCGCTTTGGACCATAACCAGCGCCCGTGCGCCATGTCGAGTACTTCCCGAATGCTTCTGACAATCCATTTCTCTTCAATGTCCAGCAGTTGAAAGACGTTGCGATAGCGAGCCCGCACCAGCTCCTCCACCTCGCTGCTTGGCATGACGGAGAGCAGTGTTACTTCGGCCTCGCGCGCGACTTCATCCAACGCGCCTGTGTAGACGAAATTGCGGATCGCCTCGCCACGCGGCAGGATGGCAACGACACGAGGGCGGTTTCCGTTTAGTGGTTTTTCTGCAACACCCTTGATCCAGGTCTTGACGGAGCCGAGCGTTTCAACTCCCGCGCGTGCGATTGTTTCTGTTTCAAGCATCATATTCGTTTTGATCTCTTTGCGTGATTGTTAGCAAAATCAATGATCGCGTGCGCCATCCGGTCGGCGCAGCGGCCATCGAGGTGCCCGCAAACGTACTCTGCTATCCAACGTCGCTTCTCCCTGTGCAGTTCCGGATGGGCCAGATATGTCTTCACCGCTTCAACCATCTCCTCTCGGTTATTGACCATCCACACGCCACCTGATTCTGCGATTGGTTTGAAATGGGTCCAGCAATGATTGATATCCTTAACCAGCTCCTGCTTCGGTTGCCCTGGCTCCGGATCGTAGTCAAGGTTCACCACCGGTCGATCGAAGATGGCTGCATCAATAGCGACAGTGGAGGACAAGTTCACAACCACATCCGCATGACGAAAAGTGTTCACCCATTCGATGATTTGCCGTTCATTCTGAGTGCGAGCAGTCAGAGCCAACCCACTTTCACTTGTCTGCTGCATGATTACGCGGGGGGAGAACTTGCGGATGAGCTCAGCGACCTCCTCGAAGTCATGTATCGGGTTGGGCCGGATGATCATTTGAACATCGCCCAACTCGCCGCGCGCTACCTTCTCAGCCAGATATAAGGCCCCGTGGTATTCGCTGAAAACGTTTGGGGAACTGATCGCGTAAACGATAATCGGCAGATCAGGTTTCAGTCCCTGCGCCGCACAAAACTCCGCGCGGGATAGCTTGAAGCGGTCCTGAAAGAAGAGATCAAATTGTGGCGCACCGACAACATAGACCGGCACGTTGCGAGTTTGCGGGTAGAATTCGTGCAGCTCTCGTTTTGCTTGTGCTGACCAAACGAGGTAGCCGTCGTACCTGAACATCAGTCGATTCTTGGTGGAGATGTTGTCCCACGATGGAATCAAGGCCAACGTTGGAATACCAAGATTTTTGGCGACAGCGACCACGGCTGGTTGCTCAAATTGAAAGGGTCCCGTGGTAACAACTACGGCGGGCCGATTGGATCGCAGGCGTCTCAACGCCTCCGGGCTGCGTTGATAATTCAGCAGCAGTCTCTCGAGCCGGTCTTCAAGATGCCTTTCTACCTTCAGCAGCGCCAATGCCCGAGCCGGGAGCTTGAGAGCGCGAACTGGCGCTTTCTGGGTCCTATTCCAGATGTGGCGCATCATGCTCATCCGGCTTGGCGGACGCTGCCGAAAATCCCAGGCAAATTCATTAAGGCGACGCAAGTAGTTGTAAGGAAACTCCTTGAATGGAAAAACTTCCGGGAACTCTTCAATGAGGGCCGGGGGATCGTTCCAGGCATCGCGAAAATGGGGATTTCGAGCGGAGGTGGCCCAAACTCTTGCGGAGACCTCGCTGCTCAATTGATTGAAGAATCTTGTATAGAGAAATACTCTGTCGACGAAGAGTGAGGACGAAAGGACGAGAACTTCTGGCTTGCTCTTCCCGTCAAGCGCGTCAGTGATGCTTCTGTCTCTCTGACTCGCAGGCGAATACTCCATTGCGAGCCTGCTTCTTCGTTCTAATACGTCTGAAATTGTACCCAGTTCGCTCATTGTCTCAGGCGACAAGTTCATCCCCTCACCAGCATCCGGATCGGCCAAGCTCTTTGACCTGGTGCGGTTAGCGCAAATGCCTGCTCCTTATCTGCTGGCAGAGATAATTCATCGGGACGCATAAGGAATTCCCGCGACTGGGAGGCACGCGAGGTGAACATGCATGTGTACATGACGCGATCGCGGCCGCGAGCTAACCCACCCTTGTGATAGCCACGTGTATCGGCAAATACGATTGTACCTTTTGGTCCCACGCCCTTAATCCATCGCTCTGGAGGAACCACTTCAGCCATTTGTGAGTCGTTGCTGCGTTTGATATCACCCTCGAGAGAATGGGCCGGCTCGCGACGCAGTTTTCCTTTCAGGTGACTACCCGCGGCATAGGTGAAGGGACCGGCGCTGTCATCAACGTCGGACAGATAAACGAATACCTTGAGAATGTAATAGTCTTCTCGATCGCGGTGCCAGAGTTGTGATTCGCGAGCTTCAGTGTGTGTCGCGAAGGTGTGCCAGATGTTGTAATAACGCAGTCTGGTGTACATCCCAAAATAGGTGTTGGCAATTTGCAAGAGCGGTCTTTGTAAAGCGAAACGCGAGTAAACCTTATTGAGATCGAGGACCGGATAGGAGCCGAGCAGCTCAACAAGAAAAGTCTTTCGCCCCACAGCGTCGGTGTCTTCAGCGGTACCGCGCACCCTGTTCAGGTGGTCGGCCATATCATCTTCAAGGGTGTCCACGCTGGCACTCAGTTCGTTGAAACATGAGTTGGCGCCGAGCAACTTTGCGACTGAAGTGATGGCAATGCCATTGTGATTTAGATCCGCCAAAACGCGGGTGGCTTCTTCGGGCAGCAATTTGGAGCTGAACTGATAAGCCAGTGTCGGTTGGAGATTGAATAAGTAACGCCAGGTGAATTCAAACTTCCGCCCGGCGCGCACTAAGGCTCGCAGATTCATTGGCAACACTTGTTAACTCTTCTAGTTATTAGAAATGAAAAATGACAAATGACAAATGAGAAATGTCAAATGATCTGGCTTTCGCGGGCAATGGTCCAGTCCAGGGGCGGTGCAAGGTTAGCGCGACCGATACCATCCGCACTTCCGGTGATATCAATCACCGCACGTTCGGACAAATGCCGCTCTTCCATGCCGGAAGGCTTGCGACCAATGAATTTGAAGTACAAAGTGTAGACGCCGGGAGCGAGCCAGAGAGACGGCAACTCGACTTTCACTCGGTACCGGCCAGCCTCCAGATCCCCGGACAATAGCTGATCGCTGTACACGCGCTGATGTACTACGTTGTCTCCGACGGAATTATCGAGTCGATATATCATGCGCCCGCCGACAAACTTATCGCTAAGATCCAACCACGCTTCGATAAAGAATGGATCTCCTACGGCAACGGGCACCTCAATTGTGTTGGCTCGTCCGTTGACGCGTACATGACGCCACGCAGTATTGCTGGCTAGCGCATCGCTCCTGTCTTCCATCAAGCTCTGGCTATAACGGCTGATCCCCTCGACGACCGACCCTCTAAACTCCAGCACGCCTTGATTCAGAACTATAGTGCTCTGGCATAGCTCCTTGACCGCGCCCAGATTGTGACTGACGAACAATACCGTTCTGCCGTGAGCCGCGACCTTCTCCATCTGTCCCAGGCATTTCTTCTGAAAAGCCAGATCTCCAACAGCTAACACTTCGTCCACCAGCAGAATCTCAGGCTCCAGATGCGCGGCTACAGCGAAGGCCAATCTCAAATGCATGCCGCTGGAATAATGCTTGACTGGCGTATCAATAAATTTACCTACTTCCGCAAACTCAACAATCTCATCAAATTTTCGATCAATCTCGTCGCGTTTCATGCCCAGGATGGCGCCGTTCAGATAAATGTTTTCTCGTCCGGTCAGTTCTAAATGAAATCCCGTTCCGACCTCGAGCAGGGAGCTAACTCGCCCGTGAATATCGGCGTAACCTGAAGTTGGCTCTGTAATTCGTGACAGGATCTTGAGCAGCGTGCTCTTTCCCGCACCGTTACGTCCAATGACCCCGACCACCTCTCCCCGTTTGATTTCGAACGACACGTCCTTCAGTGCCCAGAAAGTATTGTGGCCATTGGAAGGCTGATTGTTCCGTCGAGTGAAGGTGGAACGAAGAGCGCGGAAAGGAGCAGTCGCTGTTTCGGTCAGTGAGCCACGCAGCGTTTTGTAACGCTCTTGTCGCGCGCCGATGCGGTATTGTTTTGAAAGCCGCTCAACCTGGATCGCAGTCTCGCTCATTTAAGATACCGTTGCAGAAGTTTCAATCATTAGCCCAAGGCTAATCCATTGCCAGATATAAAAACTGTTATCGCTGGCGCCATCGCAGTAATGCTGCCACTCCGCCCGTACGCCTTCGCGATCCAGCCACGCTCCGCCAAAAGCTGTTAGCGATTCTTCAATACGATCACAGGCCCATTTCCGCAACGGACCACGCAGCCATTCACGCTGAGGGGTCGACAACGAACGCTTGGGTGCTTCGACGATTCTTTCCGGGAGCAAACCGAGCGCCACCTGCCGTAATAGCCATTTGCGCTGACCATTCGCGATCTTCCGTTCTACCGGTTGACGCAGCGCTAATTCAAATAAACGATGGTCCAGAAAGGGTTCTCGCAATTCCGTTGACGCCCGCATTGAGACTCGATCGTTGAAACGCAGCGCCCTTGGGATCTTGGTGTACCGCGCGTCTCGATACTGGAGGTTGCGCAGCGGATCAGCAAAGAATGATGGCGAATCGAAGGACTCGGCCAATGCACGGAATTCAGGTATCAGAGACTCAGGTCTGACGGGTTTTTCCTTTACGCCTTGCACAATGCCTGCGCAAGTGCCATCAAGTGCTGCAAGGTAGTAGTCGTAACCGGCCCACTGTTCATCCATTCCCTGGCCGTCCAACAAGACAATCACTCCTTGTGCCCGCGCCTCCTCAAAAAGCCGTGCATAGCAAAGGTTCGGTAGACCGCCGAAAGGCTCATCCTGATGGGCCTGGACCGATTCAGATAGCGACGGGATATCAGCTGGCTCGACACGGACGACCATTGAATCGTGCTTTGTGTGGGCCAGCATTTGCTCGACCCAGGGCAGTTCATCGTAATCCGGATCACCCGTAATATAAGTGAAAGCTTTGACGTCGCTCTCGGGCCCTTGCACGGCTTGCACGAGTCCCAGGAGTGTGGACGAATCAAGTCCGCCGCTGAGGTTAATACCGACAGGCACGTCGGAGCGGAACCGCAGACGCACGCTTTCGAGAGATAAGTTTAAGTATTCCTCTTTCACAGTCTCCACGGGTCTGTGATCCCACTCGGACCCGACACGCTCAGCCAGGTCGTACCAGCGCCAAGTCCGCATCTGTCCCGCCTGCCAGTTCAACGCGTACCCTGGAGGCAGCGAACGTACCCCTTCCCAAAAGGTCCTTTCTGAGTGGTCGTGCAACCCGGAAGTCAGGTAGGTGGCCCATGTTACGGCGTCTGGTTGGATCGGAACACCTGCCGCATGCAGGGCTTTGATTTCACTGGCGAGCAGCAGAGTGCCATCACGTCGCTGGTGGTAGTTCAGTGGCTTAACGCCGAATCGGTCACGGGCCGCGAACAGCCGCTGTTTACGTCGATCCCAGATCAGAAACCCAAACATGCCAACAAAGCGGTCCAGGCAGTTCTCGCCCCAACGCTCATAGGCCGCCAGTATCACCTCGCTGTCCGTCTGACTGCGGTAGGGATAATCTTTGAGTTCGGCCCGCAACTCCAGGTAGTTGTAGATCTCGCCATTGAACACCAGCCATAGATTGCCGTCGGCACTAGACATCGGTTGTTTGCCG
>DATBRN010000226.1:0-3606 GCA_036560225.1 Pyrinomonadaceae bacterium
TGGATGTTTTGAGACGATGGTTGACTTTTGGCCGGTCGCTACCGCTTCCGGTTCTGATGGAAAAGTACTTGTTGGGATTGAGCGCATGCAGTGGCTGAGTCCGTGATCACGCGTAGATACCGAGTTTTTGACACCTTTTAAGGGCCATGTTAGTGTGAACAACTCGTGCTAATCCTTCAGATAGCTGATTACTAATGGGCAACATCGATAGTCACGCTATTGGACAATTTATTCTTTACATGGTGGCGTTGGTTTTTTCGTTGTCAGTCCATGAATCGGCCCACGCCTGGATGTCCAATCAGTTCGGTGACGATCTTGCGCGTTTGCAGGGTCGAATAAGTTTGAATCCGGCATCACATGTAGACCCAATCGGCACATTGTTGTTTCCAGCCATCGCGTTTTTTACAGGCGCGCCTCTGATTGGCTGGGCCAAGCCCACTCCAGTGAATCCCTTAAAATGGCGGAATAAGCGCGTTGCTAACTTTTGGGTGTCCGCTGCCGGTGCGATCAGCAATTTCATCATTGCGATTGTCGCAGGCCTTGGGCTTAGAGTGCTCTATTCGTTGGGCTTCATTAGCAGAGATCTTAGGCTGGTAAACACTGACTCTGTGATTGCGACAGGTGCAATCGAGTTGTTGCTAGTGTTTTTTATTCTGAACGTCGCGCTTGGCGTTTTCAATCTCCTGCCAATACCTCCGCTCGACGGTAGCAAAGTGCTCGCCAGCATACTGCCGGAAAGCTTCGAATCCGGGTTTGAAGCACTGGAAAGGTTTGGCTTTATTCTCTTGTTCATCGCAGTCTTCACCGGCGTGTTGGGAGTGGTTTTTAATGTTGTGATGCCCATTGCCGTGGCATTAGTGTTTGTAGGGGCTTCCTGAAGTAATGAAAAGAATCTTTAGCGGCATACAGCCGACCGGCAATGTACATCTCGGAAATTACCTGGGCGCCTTACGCAACTGGGTGGACCTGCAAGACGAGCACGAGAGCTTCTACTGCATCGTTAATCTTCATGCGATCACTACACGGCAGGATCCAAAACTTCTTGCCGAGACGTGCCGGCATTTGGCCCGGATTCTTCTTGCGGTCGGAATCGATCCCAATGTTTCAACTATCTTCATCCAGTCAGATGTGGCTGAACATGCGGAGCTAACCTGGGTTCTAAATTGTATCGCCCGCATTTCAGAGCTGGAGCGCATGACGCAGTTTAAGGACAAGGCGCGTAAGCAACGGGAGAATCTAAGCGTCGGAATGTTTGACTATCCGGCGCTGATGGCGTCTGACATATTGTTGTATCAAACGGATCTTGTCCCGGTGGGTGAGGATCAGAAGCAACACCTTGAATTGACGCGTGACTTAGCCATACGATTCAACCGCGATTATGGCGAAACGTTTCGCATTCCCGATGCCTACATTCCGAAGGTCGGCGCACGCATCATGTCGTTGTCTGATCCTACTAACAAGATGTCAAAATCGGACGACGATCCAAGTGGCTGCGTGCGGCTGCTCGACGATGCAGAAAGCATCCAGCGCAAGTTTAAGCGTGCGGTTACAGATTCAGGGACGGCGATTCGTTTTGATCCCTCGCGACCGGCGATAACTAATTTGCTGACTATCTTCCAGTTATTGACGGGTGAATCGCCAGAGCAGATTGAGGCCAGGTTCGCCGATAAGGGATACGCCCAATTGAAGCAGGAACTGGCCGACGTTACGATCGAGTTTCTGCGCCCACTCCAGGAACGAGTACGATCCATCGGCGATGCAGAGTTGACGGGTCTACTCGAAAAGGGCGCCGATAAAGCCCGACAGATTGCCGCCACCACGTGGTCAAACGTTAAGGCAAAAGTGGGCCTTTCAGTCGAAGGTCGGTGATAATTGGTCTAGAGGTCGCGAATCTCACGTGAGGAGTTAGATGGACAAAACCACAGAATCCATTGTGGACCAGCCGGTTACCGGAGATGCGGTTGAGGCTGCCGACCAACCGAGCGGCCCGATAGATGTCACAGGTTCCGCACCGGAAATAGTTTCAGACCACACCACCGACGATCTCAAGATTGTCATGGGCGAGTTTGACGGCCCGCTCGATCTCTTGCTCCATTTGATTCGCCAGGAACAAGTAAACATCTACGACATACCCGTCGCTCGCATTGCTGATGAATATCTCCGCTATCTACAGCTGATGCAGGAACTGGACATTGCCGTCGCCGGTGATTTCCTGGTAATGGCCGCGACCCTGATCGAACTCAAGACAAGGATGCTCCTGCCGCGCGATCCTTTCGCAGGTCCGGAAGAGGAAGAAGATCCACGCCGGGAGCTTGTCGATCAATTACTTGAATATCAAAAGTACAAGGCGGCGGCACAGATGCTGTGGTCGCGCGCAACGGTCGAACGAGCTATTTTCAAACGAGCTGAGATTGAAACCGACAAGAACAACCCTGAGGTTGCGGTTGGGTTGTTTGACTTGTTGAAGGTCTTCCAGGAAATCCTGGCGCGGCACAAAGAAGAAGTGCTGATGGAGATCGAGCGTGAAGAGATTTCAATGGCGGAAATGCTCGAACGGTTAAGAAACATGGTGATGTCCTCGGGGGAGCTTAATCTCCGCGTATTTTTTGAGCGTGCATGCTCACGTCGCGAGCTGGTCGTGGCGTTCCTTTCAGTATTGGAGTTGGTTCGGACGACCGAGATTAGACTAATCCAGGAACAAACGTTCGGCGACATCGTCGCGAGAGTTGCGAGTTAGTTCAGGAACGACGTCCGCTTAGAAAGCGCACTTGTGCGCCCGCCGAGGCGGACAAGTCCGCTCTAAACGGATCTTAATGCCCTCTAGCGAAAAACGAGAGATGAAGACGAAATGAGCGTGGACAACGATTCAGAACTAACACCAGACGAGGCGGCGCTTAACGAGGAGGCCAGCCGCGAACTCGAGGCGATGGTCGCGGCAGAATCGTCGCCCGGCGAAACCGAAAGCTCTGACGAGGCGGAGACTTATGTAGTTCAGAATGCTGCGGAGCGCAGCGCGATCATCGAGGCCTTGATCTTCGTTTCCGAAGAGCCGCTAAGCGTTAAGACGATGGCGGAGGTGCTCCGTGAAGATCGTGAAGTTATCGAGTCGGCGGTCGCAGAACTGGCAAAAGAATTCAATGGGAGAAACGGTGGCTTGCAACTCCGCGAGGTAGCCGGCGGTTGGCAGTTTGCGACTCGGCCGGAGTACCACGAACACGTGCGCGCGTATTTAAAGTCAAGGCCAAGCGCCAAGCTCTCAATCGCTTCGCTGGAAACGTTGGCTGTGATTGCTTACAAGCAACCCGTGACGGTGCCGGAGATTCTTGAGATACGTGGAGTGCAGTCGCCGTCTTCAATCAAGACCTTGCTGGATAAGAAGTTGATTGTAGCCAAAGGACGCAAGGAAACCGTGGGACGCCCGATGATGTACGGCACGTCGAAAGACTTCCTTATTCAGTTTGGCTTGAAAGACCTGGGCGAGCTGCCGAGTATGGAAGACTTTCAGGATTTGTCGGAAGGCAATTAGACGCATTGTCAGTCGTCAGTTGCTCCGTTTAGAGAGGGCACTTGTGCCCCGCCGTTGGCGCACAAGTGCGCTGGCTAAAC
>DATBRN010000227.1:0-4299 GCA_036560225.1 Pyrinomonadaceae bacterium
TGATCACCATTGTCCGTAGCCACGGCTTGCAACCCGGCGAATCCAATTAAGTAAAACGGAGTAAGCATGACGCTCGATCCACCGGCGACGCATGCGTCTGCGCGTCCGCTCTTAATCAGACGAAACGCCTCGCCTACTGCCTGCGTTCCCGATGCGCAAGCAGCCGCGATCATCCGCTTAGGTTCGAGAAAGCGAGACGCAAGCTTCGAGAAACAGCGACCGGCCGAACGATGAACGAATCCTTGCGAATCAGCCTGGAATGTATCCAGGCCGGTTGACCAGATAAAGCCGCAACCCGAAGGCTGACGTCTCGCTGAGATGAGAGCATCGTCAATAGCCCGGTTCGCGATTTCGTGGTCGCGGTCAACCTGATCGTGAGGAACGGCATCAACCTCACCTCCAGTTGTCACGCTAATCCCTGACGCCACGAGCCGTTCGACGGTGCGTATTCCAGCACGATTCGCAATCAACCCATCCCACAGCTCTTGCGTGGTTCGGCCCAATGCCGAAAGCGCTCCGGTTCCAGTAATAACAACGCGACGGCCAACCACCTCGCTGCTCCGCAGTTTGCCATTCGAGCCACTCATTAACTGATCTCCACCACAATTTTCACCGAGCAAATACCATCAGTCTGCTCAATCGGCACATCGTACGAAAGCAGTCCCTGTTTTTGTTCTTTGATTGCCGCGATGAAATCGCATAGCCCTGCTGACGCATGCGGTCGGATGTTTGAAATGTACGGTTGAGCTCGTCGCTCAATTCTAATCAGTCGGACGACGCGACCCAGGGGCGCATATGTCTTCGCCTGCCTTGAAAATAATAGCGCCACGCCAATACCAGTTGCCGACTCGTCAGTCCGATCCTGGTCCCCGGCCATCAGAAGAGCTTCTTCGGCAGATTCGTTCGCGCCGGTATCTGCTTTTTCACTCCAGCTGAGTTTTTCCATCACGGCTTCGAGTCCACACCAAGCCTGGCCCGCTGCGCCTCCCAGGCCAAGACATTCCGCCTGATTTCCGTAAGTGATTGCGAAAGCCGACATGGCGAGATTGTCTACTGCATGCAAGGTTTGGGTTGGATTCATGCGCAGATCGCCCAACGTTCCGCTCGTCATCCCGGATATTACGACGTCTCCCCAACGATAAAGATCGGCGGATCCCGGCTGGCAGGGCGCCAGCGAGATAACGCTCGCGCGTCTGGGATCGCCGGCAGCTGCGATAACTTCTTCAGCGGCCGCTAGCGCAAGTTGAACCGGAAGATTGTAACGACGGACGCGCCGCCAGGTCTCGGGTGCCGTCTTTTGTATTGCCCCGAGATCGCGCCGTTCGGCCGATGCAATCAAATACGTCATTGCTTAGTTTTTGCCAAAGTAGACTGTATGGATGCCACGCTTCACCTTCGACCAGTAGTAAAGGTTCGTGGCCAGGTTGACCCAAAGGTTAAGCGGCTTTCGTCGTAGGACGACACGTTGAAAGATTGACCGAAGAGAATAAAACTCCTCGACCGCATTCCACCATCCGTCGTGAAGCTGCGCAGGGGTGAGCTGCTCGGGTTCAAAAACAACATAAGGCTCGCGCAGATGGCTGAGCTTCTTGTCGAAGACTTTCTCCGAGCGCCAGATCTTGTCACCCGTGGGTGAGCCGGGATAGGGAGTCAGGATAAAAAACTGCGTAATTGGAACTTTGAGGTTCTTTAGATAGTCGACTGTATGCTTGAACGTATCGGCGTTGTCGTCAGGAAGTCCAAAGATGATTAGCGCGTGTGGACTGATTCCGGCATCCATGATGCGACGGAAACTTTCCGCGTATTTGTCTACCGCATGAAAGGTTTTGTTGACCTCCTGCAGGTTTCTGGCCGAGAAGGTTTCCACCCCCAGCGCCATCAGCACGCAACCTGATTCCCGCGCCTTCTTGAGCAGATCGGGATGGCGGGCCACGTTGATCGTGGTCTGAGTTCCCCAGCGTATCGGCGCCCCCTTAAGCGCGGTAAAGAGTCGATCGGAAAACTTAACGTCCTCGCAAAGATTATCGTCACAAAAATTTATGTTCTTGCTGCCAGTTGCCTCAACGTCGCGGACGATTTGATCCACAGGCCGCTTGCGGTACATCCCGTCATAAACGGCAGCGATTGAGCAGTACTGGCAGGTGAAAGGACAACCGCGAGTCGCTTGCACGGGATAAACGACCATGCGATCTCTTTTTATGAGATCGTAGCGAGGCACCGGCAGATTGTTTATGTCTGGCGGCCTGGGCGACTTGTATCGGCTCTTGAGTTGGCCACGTTCGACATCTTCGAGAATCTGCGGCCACGCTTCATCGCCTTCGCCAACGACGATAGCGTCGAATAAGCCTTCAACTTCGTGAGGTAGCATCGAGGGAAGATAGCCACCAAGAATTACCTTTTTGCCACGCGTCCGAAATTCCCGGGAGATATCAAGGCAACGGTCATACTGCATGACTTGCCCTGACAGAGCTATCACATCCGCGTCGGTGTCAAAGTCGATATCTTCGAGGTATTCGTCAATCAGACGCACTTCGTGCTTTTCCGGAGTAAGGCCGGCCATTAAAGCTGGACCAAGATGCGGAAGGTAAGCTCCCAGCCTGTCGTACCACTTCTTCGACTGTACCAGACTGCCGTCGTCGCGATAGTGTGCTGGATGAATGATATCGATCTTCATGATGAGGTCAGTATTGATGGTTCGCCAGGCACGCGTTCAGAGGAACCCTTCAAGATAAAGAGCCTCACAAGTTGGGAAGGGCGGTTTACCCCCGCACGTTGAATGCCTTTCAACCTGGGCGGGGGCAAGCCCGGGGTCCCCAGCGGGGCAGCCCCGCTGGGGTGGAAGCCCACCTTCCTAACCAAGAGGTTTCCCTCTAGATGCTTTAGGTTGCGTCTGAAGTGTTTCAATCATCAAAGCGAGTTTTCGAAGGGTGGTGCCCCCGCTGCACGCGTCAGTCAATGACTCGCGCGTCACGCGAATCGCGTAGCGATCTTCGACTGCCACCACCACGCCAAGTAAAATCACGGATGAGAACGGAATGATCGCATCCAGCAATTCACCTTCGTCGCAATTCCTTACCTGCTCCGCCTGGTCAGGGTCAGGCGCAGCTTTGACAATCAGCTCCCTCAACTCCTTGACGATGTCTGCAGTGGCTGCTCCGGTAGCTATGCGCTTCCCCTCCCCATGATTTGAACTAGAGCCGGTCCGCCATCCAGCTTAACCGGCATTGGTGAAACTGGCTCCGTTTCGGGGAAGAAGCGCTCGTCCTTGTGCCGGTAGAGATTGTTATAGGAACAGCCCGGCATGAGACGGCCGTCCGGCATCAGGTAGTGAGTGCAGCACTTCTTGAGACGTGCCACGTCAAGATCCCAGGGATCCATAAAATTGTGAATGAAGAGTGCCTTGCTTCGTGCCTCCGTACGACGCTCGATGTCGGCCGCTGACAGTGGATTGCGCGAGTTAAAAGTGTCTTTGAGAAATGTTTTTAGTGAACTTAGGATTACTTCTGAGTCTTCGCCCACTTTGGTTGCCGACCACAAACTGGTGATCGAATCAAGAATCATCTTCTCCAGCTGATTGTCCGAACGAATCACCGCGCGATTCGCCATTGCGTCGAGATATTGCCGGACATTAACAAATTCGGGCAGCGGAACATACTTCCCATCGTTCATCCGAAACAGATAGGTCGCGGTGTAGCAACTCGGATGAGAACACGGCACGGGGTGGAAGTATTCACGCTTAAACCAGCCCGTCTGTTCCTCTATCAACTGATGGACCTCCGGCATAGTGAGGCGATGTCCGGACGGGTTGCCGTGATAGCCATCACCACCATCTCCGGTGTGGGCCATTGGTTGGATTACTATGCTCGAACATTGTTCGAGGTCAAGTCCAAATTCAACCAGCGCGCCAAGCTCGTCGCTATTGTCGCCCTTTGAGACCGTCGGCACTATCACCGTAGGTATATCCAGTTCCTTGATGACCTCGATGCATTTCATCTTCATGTCGATCAGTTCAACGCCGCGTGTTTTGGGATAAACTCCGGCACGCAGCGTGTCGAACTGCAGCGAGGCGTACATGCCGCCCTCTTTGAACTGCTCCGCAAACTTGCGATTGTTGGCTATGCGACGTCCGTGAGTTGAAATGAGCAGGCGTTTTATCTTGCCTGCGTGAGGTCCTCGCAAAACGTAATCGCAAAACTCAAAAAACTGCGGATGGAGCGTGGGTTCACCTCCCGATAGCAGCATGATGGGAAGCTCTCCCTCAGCCGCGACGAGGAAATCAACCGACTTCTTAAAGTCGTC
>DATBRN010000228.1:0-28753 GCA_036560225.1 Pyrinomonadaceae bacterium
GTATGGGAGCACGGGTTCATGCTGTTCGATCTGTGTCCAGAGAATAGAACAATTGTCCGACGCCGAGCTTGCTGATTCAGGGACATCAGACTATTGCGATCCTCCGGCTGAGTCTTACAGACAAGGAGCTGTGGTCTGCATCGCTTACCGCCCGCTACCGCGAGGTGGTACTGACCTCATTCCATTGTGAGACAAGCAGCTGGAGCTGAGGACGTGCACACGATGTTGAAGGGCAGAATAGGTTTTCTCTGGCGGGTATGAGCGACTCTTACCTATTCGACATAGCGAGCCAACTTCTCAAGTGACGACCGAGTGCCGGCATCATTATCCTCAGGTCGAATGCCAGGCGGTATGTGATCAAACAGAATGGTCACTTCAGTCCCGTTGTCTTTCTCCTCGAGCGTGACCACCATGGTCATCTCTCCTGAGAAGGCAGGATCTTCCGAGTCAAACGTTATCGTTTCGACGATTCTTGTCGGAGGCGTGAGTTCCACGAAACGGGCCGTGAAACGATCCTCCCGCTCCGTGGTCTTGCCACGCTGCACTCGTTCGGAAGCGGGATAGAACAGCGACATCCGATACGCTCCGCCTACTCGGCCGTCGAAATCATGGACCTTTCCGGTCATCTCGCCCGGCGAGAGCCAGACAGCCAAGGCTGCAGGGTCGGTAAACGCTCGATAGATGGCTTCGCGCGGAGCCTTGATGACTCGCGAAGTTCGCGTACTCGTAGCTGAGTTCGTGTCTGCCATACGTGTCTCAGCAAATCTATTCAAACAGTCGGACACATTCGAACCGTGGGCGCACCCATATTGCAGGTTCCGATCCACGCGTTTTCATTTTTCAGCAGCTGACCACAGTGCCCAAACGCAAGCTTACCGTTCGGTCGACCAGAAGTTGCAAGAAACGGAACTTCAGCTTCAGGGCTGATCTTGAAAATAGAATCCAGGCGCGTGACTTTCAGCACTCGTTCTACACGCTCGGTTACATTCATCAGTCTGAACTCAATGCCTCTTACCACACTCCACTCGCGCAACTCCAGTAACATACCCAAACCGGCAGCATCAATCCCGATAACTTGATTCATATCGAGTACGACTGCTTTGACGTCTGATTGGGAGTGGACCGCGCAGCGTAAAGCGTTGGTTTCGCCGACCATTATTCGTCCTTGCAGGCCTAAGATGGTAATGCTTCCTAATTCTTGTGTACGAACTTCTAGCATGATTCTTTCTCCTTCCTTCACTCGACAAGACCGTTAGATTTCTCAGGATAGGTTGTCGTGAATCTGTCGGCGTCAGGTGAATGGGTTTTCATCTGCGCTCGGACCGTATATTGATGGGATCGGTACGTCGAGCTCCCGAAGGTAAACCGACAATTGTCCGCGGTGGTGGTACCAATGGTTCAACATGATGGACCTTAGAAACGCCACGCGCGGAAGAGCGAACACCTCACGTTCGCCTTTCATCAGTCGCAATGTCGACAATAGCTCGCCGTCATCCATGCCTCCGAGTACTCTTTGCGCCGTTGCAATACTCTGATCGAGAGTTGGGATAAGCTCGGAGGCGCTTTGTGGACTTGGGTCGATGAAGTCGGGCACCTGGGCCGGAGACGGAGAGGCGGCTAGCGATGCGACTCCGCCTGGTACCGTTGCGACGTGCAGCGCGAGTTCACCAAGGGTTCTCGCCTTTTCGTGTGGCCGCCAGGTCAGTTGGTTTTCGGGAACTCGCTCGAGTACGCGGCGCGTCGTCTGTGCCTCCTGTTCGAGCTCTTGTAACAGTTCTTTAATTAATGCCATCACTTTCTCCTTCTTGGTTTTGATTCCTGCTTCATGCGAATTTGACGAAGACTTACACTTTCTCGTTTTTCTATTAGTACGTCGAACGGCAAGTGCCCAGATCGACAGTTCCACTCCAAAAAAGATCCGCTCGGTGCTAGTTCGGTCTGATAGTTTTGGTTCATTCGGAAGACTTTGAGTGGGTCGTACAACTTTGACGCAAGCTAGGAGGTCGTAAACCTACCCGCTCAAGCTTCGCTAATTTGCAGGTTGGGAAGGCGGGCTTCCACCCCAGCGGGGCTGCCCCGCTGGGGACCCCGGGCTTGCCCCCGCAGGAGCGCCAATGGCGCAACCCCATACGATATACAACTCGCAGCAGCTCAGGGGTAATGGCCTCTTCGCCACACTGGCCAAGCTCAGCATGTGCCCTTGGATGGGCAGCCCCGCGATCGTTAAGCTTCGCTGCGCGGCAGGACGTTTTCGATACGCCGATCCGGAATAAGCCAGATCAGCGCCGCGGCAACGAAGATCGCCTCGGAGATCCACGGCGACCACAGGGTCATAACAATCGCCAAGATATAGAGCACCGGCGACAGCTTACCTTTCCAGTCGCGCCCGACCGCTTTTTTGAGGATCGAATCTGGCCCTTGCGCGCGGATAATCACCTGCTGGAGTAAGTAGTATGCGATCGCCGCCATCAGCAGCACGCCGCCGTATAGCGCAGTCGGAAGCGCGGTGAAATGATTCTCTCCCATCCAGCCAGTGGCAAAGGGAAATAACGACAGCCAGAACAACAAATGCAGATTGGCCCAGAGCATTGCACCAGTGACGGTGGTGCTGGCGTGCAGCATGTGGTGGTGGTTGTTCCAATAGATGCCGACATATACGAAACTGAGGACGTAGCTGAGGAACACAGGCAGCAGCGGCACCAGATCATTCAGCTTGTCGCCGTGCGGTACCTTCAACTCCAGCACCATGATCGTGATGATGATCGCGATCACGCCGTCGCTAAATGCCTCTAACCGTCCCGTGCCCATCTCCCCTCCGTTGCGCTTCCTCGCATAGCGCAGCACGCCTTCTGCCTGCCGTCGATACATCGCTGCGCATCGTAACTTATGTCGATCGCAAGAGAAACGGCCGCCAAGAAATGGCAGCCGTCATTAATTAATATGATTGGTCGGGGCGAGAGGATTCGAACCTCCGACCTCTCGGTCCCAAACTAACGGTTCGGCAAAAACGTAAGTATTTGCCTTTTCGCAAGTTGCAGCCACCGAAGATTCTCGAGGATTTTACCTTCTTTCCCATCCTGTACCGTTGGCTATGCGTCTCGTGCTGGCAATTCTGTCCACAAATTGGCCACACGAAAAAACCTGGGGGAGTATGAGTAGTACCTTCGATATTTACTCTCATCAGGAAATCAAAGCCGCGCTTACCGCTTTCCTGAACAACTCAATGCTTTTCGAGGAGGCGAAAGTTTGACGCCAACCTTTAACGAAATATTTACAGACTCGGGTCGGGCGAAGACCGGAAAACGAGGTCTACGGCAGCCCCGCGAGATCTGTTTGGGACTCTGCGGACACTCCGACCGTCGATCGCGGGTGCGGTGGCATTCCCAAATAAACAGCGCACGCGTTACGCCACTCTGTCGCAACGGCATTGTCGTTGTAGATTCGCACCATCTCTCTTATCGCCAGCTTGTTTCCAATTTTCTTCAGCGCAGAAAGACACAAATCCTTCGCGGGAAAGTCTTCCGTTCTACTGAAGATTGCTCCTACCACTTTTGCAGCCTCGTTGTCTTTGGCTGATGCATTCTCAGCAATAAATCGAAGCGAAGGCAGGACCTTTTCCATTTCCCAGGCAACTTCAATGAGCGGAGAAGATTTAGCTACCTCGCGTAGGTGACGGATGTGATAGGCAAGTTGGCGCTTATTGTCCAATTGTTGCACCAGCTCGGAGGTCATCTTTTCGTGATGAGTGTAATGACCGAGAGTCACTATGTTCGCAAGTCGCAGCAGTTTCGCATCAAGGCCTCGATGAACCAAGTGCATCGCTTCCGCACTGCGTTCTCGCTCGAGTCTTGCCGGCAAACCATTAGGGCGATGTGAATACGCCAGCAGTGCTTTGTACTGGGCCAGCGCCAGCTTGTTTTCAGCCGGACTGCTAGTCTCAAGCGGATTGACGGACAAGCGCTGGAGCCCGTCATCTAGTTGCTCACGCAGTCCTTTACTAATATTCGGACCGAAAGACAGCAGCAGCTTTAGCTCGGTGACGCTGCGCACCCTCGACGGCTGACTTATGTCTATGCCTCGTCGTCTGGTTACCAAATCAAAGGCTGAGCGCGCCAGAAAGTAGTAGACGTTTCCATAACGCGAGATGGAAAGTACATCGGATGTTATGTCGTTGATCAGCCTGCCTGACAGTTCACGTCTCTTTGGATTTCCCGGGTCACGAAAATCAATCAGCAGTGCCGGGATCTTGTCGAAGTCGAGTCCGTAAAGCGCCAGCGGGATCATCTTCACTTCACTACTATTTCGCGCGAAACTGGGAAGTGCTCGGTTCTCGGGATCAAAATATTTTGTTTCAGCATAACCTTGCCAGCGCCGCAGCCGTTCATCGCGAAATGGGTTCTTAATATTGAGAAACCTACCCTCAAACGGCCGGTCGTTGGTTGATTCTATGCCTGCACGGTAGTCGTCTGGAAACCAAAGCAGCGCGTGAGTGATCGTGGTTTCTGAAAGTCGCAATGGTTCAATGTACAAGCCGGAAGCCTCGGCTTGCCGCCTCAGCAGTTCCCAGTTGTGACCTCGAGTGTCGTGTAATGAAGCACTTTGCTTTTCTTGAAAACTTAATAAACGAGTTTTGTCGACAATCCCGCCAAATGTCTTCTCCGTCAGGCTGAGTTGCGCCTGCAACTGGATCAATTCTTCTTCACTAAATGGGGAATCATCTTTCCGCTGATTTCCGTAGAGAGATAAGATCGTGAGTGCTCGCATCAGATTCGATCTTCGGTACGCCGCAAAATTGCGCTGATAGCTGTGGACGGAAGATTTGAGCAATGGCTGATCGATAAGCACCCTGGTGATGCCTGAGGCAAACAAGCGGCGCCACACCGAGCTGTCCGTGTCAGATAAATCAATGATAGCTGGCGGAGGACTGGTTGACCGTACCTGCGGTTCAGGTCGCAGGCCGTTGTAAAGAAACGGGACCAGAGCCGCCGCTTTTTGAAGCAGCCTCGGGCGGGCGTAAGTGTGCACCCAGAGTTGGCGAAACACATCATTTTCCCGGCGAGCATCTCCCAATGTGTCGCGAAGGACGCTGAGAAGAGGGATTTCTTCGTTCTGTATTTCCGTTCGTAATGCAGCGGCGGTTGGCTGATCGACCGGCCTCGCCCAAATCGTTAGCAGCTCACCACCGTTGGCAATGATGGTGCGCTCAACTCGAAATTGAGGCATGGCCTCAGTCTTACTCAGTTCTGGTTGTTGTGCTTGCGCACGTCCGACGGTGACAGCCAGCAGCAGAATAATGAGGCTACATCCGAGTGACGACAACGTGAGTGATGCCGCCAGGCTCCCCAAGGCCAAACGCGACGCGTTTGTAAAAACCGGTCGTTTGCGCTTTTGCCCGTTGTTCAATCAAGACCGCCCGGATTGATCGCCGTCTCCTTATCGCGGGTTAGGGAAGACGCGCCTTGCCCCCTGTGAACAGGCGCGTCTCACCCGCTTCGTACCACCCCTGGAATTTGACAATCCTGATGTTGAGCTGAGGCGAATTGAACTGTCAGAAATAACAGGTGTGTCAAATACTTCAGCGCCGGGGCTGTCGCAAATGAAGGGACGGTAGGAGCGCTTCTCGTAGGCTTAAAGCATTATCAGAGGGCGTCTGTATTCTTATCGGGCTTTGTGGTAAACGGTATCGATGAGGAAATGAATGTGCGTCCTGCCAACGCCTCTTTGATTGCAAGTCGAAGATCCGACACCATTCGACGCTTAATGACGTAACCAAGTGCTCCGGTGTTAAGTGCCGCCCGCACAAAGTCCAGATCCTCATGTATCGTCAGAAACACTATTTTGGCGGTCGACCCGCTTCGCTTGAGCCGATCCGCTGTCTCGATACCATTGAGAACCGGCATTGAAATATCCAACAGGCAAACGTCCGGCTTCAGTTTTTCTACTGAATCCAATAAGGCTAATCCAGTCCCCACCGCGTCGAGTACCTCGAACTCCTTTTCCAGATGGCGCTTTACTCGATCGCGCATCTCCTCATGGTCATCTGCTAACAGAATTCGGGCACGATTCACGACGTCTCCCTCTGGGGAAAGAAGCACTTAATTAGCCGATGCCGATTGCTCCGGTTTGAGTTTCTCAGCGCGGGACAACTTGCACTAACCCAGATTATGAGATCCGCCGAAAGAAGATACTGTCAAAACTAACAGTGAGGCACGAAGAAATTAGAAGAGATTCGTTTCCCGCTAGTTCAAGGGGAAATAAGCCCAAAATGGAGCCTGCGGAGGTCTTTTGTTGGCTTCCGGGTGCAGTGCGCATCAGACGGCGACAAGCTGAGTACTCATCGCATACTGCACCAGTTCCGCACTAGTCTTGATGTGAAGATGGTCCATCATTGTGTATTTGTGAAACGCAACGGTTCGCGGAGAGACGTTAAGGATAAACGCTGCCTCTTTCATTGAGCGGCCCTCAGCCAACAGTTGGAGGACTTCTTTCTGACGTAGAGTCAGGTAATTGGTACTCTTCAACTTCTTGAAATGATTAGTGAGTGAACCAACCACGTCTTCCGTCATGAGCGACGTTACGTAGGAGCCGCCGCGAACAACTTGACGGATGGCATCGACCAATTCTGAAGCTGCGGAGTGCTTCAACAGGTAACCATTAGCTCCAAGGCGAAAGGCTTCGGCCGCCATGTCCTGGTCCTGGTTCATAGTGAGGTAAATCAGTTTTGTCGCCGGCATTAACCGCTTTAGCCGTTGGCCTGCGCTCAAGCCGTTCATTAGAGGCATACCAATATCCAGCACTATTACATCCGGCTTGAGCTGAGGCGCCGCCTCAACCAGCGCGCGGCCATCGGCGAAAGTCCCCACCACTTCAAACTCGGGCTCCAGCAAGTTTCTGAGGGCATCCAACATCAAAATATGATCGTCGGCGAGAATAACGCGTGTACCTAACATAAGTTCTCCAATCAGTCTAAAAGGTCCTGGTTATTGATACCCTGCTTTAGCGGGGCGCCACGGGTGCTCAGTCCGCCACTAATCGGGCGGCGTCTTAACGCCCCGTGTGATGGGAACGGAAACGTCAATCACTGTGCCTTGCATGGGCCGTGAGTGGATTTCCATCTCCCCACCAACAGTTCGCAGCCGTTCTTGCATACTGGTAAAGCCGAGACCACTTTTCATTGCTTCTGATTCGGTCTCAAAGCCACAACCTTCGTCTGAAACGGACAGGCGAATTTCCTCGCCAGTATTCTCGAGTATTACGTGAGCCGTGGCCGCGCCGCTGTGTTTCGCGCAATTGCGCAGAGCTTCCTGCACAATTCGAAAGACACACAACGTTACGTCTTTTGGCAGATTCGCGGGAAAGCCGTGCTCCCGAAGGTCGATCTGGGGATTCCCTCTGGCGGAAATTTCCTGACACAAACTTCTGACCGCAGCAGCCAATCCGAGGTGATCCAGTTTTGACGGATGCAACCGGTAGGAAAGCCGGTGAATGTCCGCTGAAATTTCCTGAGCCTGGCTCTGCAAACACAGCAGGCGATCGCGCAGGTCCATGGGCGTTTTCACTTTTCCGAGCTGTTCAAGCCCGATCGATAGCAACGCCATTCTCTGATTCAAGTCGTCATGGAGTTCCCGAGCAATCCGCCGCCGTTCGTCTTCCTGCGCATTGATTAGCCGGCCGCCGAGGTCTCTGAGCGCGGCTTCTGTTTGCTTACTCTTGGTCACGTCGATTGAAAAGCCGCGGATCGTTTTTGGCTGATTGTCTACTCGAAGAACGGTCGCCAGGTTGTGAAGCCAAACTACGCAGCCGTCTTTAGCGATCATTCGATATTCGATTTCGAAATTGTCGCCTTCGTCTATCCGCTGCGTGCACTCGGACATCATTCGCTCTCGGTCATCCTGATGAACGTGCTTCGCCAGGAAGTCTGGTTCGTACCACTCCTCAATTGGGTAGCCCAAAATAGGCACGGCTTGTTCGCCGACAAACGTGAAGTGCGAGCCGGAAAAGTCGGCTTCCCATGGAAGAATATGCGTCACGTGAAGCAAGAGCTGAAGGCGTTGCGCTTCCTTTCGGCGAGCTTCGCCGGTCTCTCGGCTATCCGTAACGTCTTCATGGGTTACCAGGACACGTGTGGCTCGGGGTAGGTCAAACCGTGTGGCGTGAATTCGAATCCAGCGCCGGTCGATCGATCTACGATTGAGATATTCATACTGAAACTCTGTCTGCTTACCTAACAGCACTTTGTCTATGCCGTTCGCAAGGCGCGTGCATTCATCAGCCGACGCGTCGGGCTCCGTGCGTCGAACGTCCAGATAGTTACTTCCAACTCCATAAAAATCACCGGCGACACCGTGTTCGTTCGCGAAGGCGCGCCAACCACGGTTCACATAAAGGATGTTTCCGCTTTCATCCAGGACCGCCACCGCCGCGGAATAAGAATCGACCATTGCGCGCAGATAAAGCTCGGGTATTTGCTCGCTGTATTTGCTTGCGGCAGGGTTGGCGAAAGAACTGGTATTCGGGGCCTGATGTTTAAGACCTTCTAGCATGGGGGAGAGATTCTCCTTGAATCGAGCACATTGTCGGTGGCGATTCTTCGTAAGGATCGCACCTGGCTCTCGTTACCGCCTCGATGCCAGGGACGTGCGACAACAACTTAAAATCAACATCCGCGCGGTTACCCAGAAGCCTTAGTGAACCAATCAGGATCGCAAAGTTGTCGGACAGCAAATGATTATTCCAGGCGTCTCTTGTTTTCCATTCGCCGATCAGGACGAAGGTGTTTTTGTCTTCAGACTCTCTATAAAACCTATATGACCAACAACCTTCTTCCTGTCTGATCAGGTTTAGCAGGGAAGAGATGGTCAGACAAAGCTCCTTGCGATTTTCAGGGCGTACAGTGACTCGGCTGGTACTGACAATTTCGTTGCTTGTTTCCGGTACCATAGTTTTTGTTTCCTCAGAAGACAAGCCGCACCCGCCTGGAATATTAAGTAGTCGAATCAATGCCTGAATTGAGTTTTCGCGGTGATAGGGTACAGTGCAAAAGGTGTGCACAAACTATGGCGAGGAACCGGGAGAGAAAGCTAAGTGTTGTTGCCGTAGTAATTATGCTGTGCTCATTAACCTAAGGTAGCAGGGTGAGGAGTTCTCGGGAAGCCGTTTCATTTCGCGGATCTGTGGGATGTCGCGGATCCACTCTAATGCCGCAGATCGCGCGAAGGTTGACCCTGGTAAGGAGATTCAAAGTGAAGCTAAGAAGCTGATTTGGAAAGCGTCTTGGGCTTTTGGATTCCAAGTCTGGCCATGCGGGTGCGCAGGGTACTTGGATTCAGTCCCAGGAGCCGAGCGGCACCTTTTCGCCCCTCAATTCGCCAACTGCGATCTTCGAGGATGCGAATGATGTAGTCGCGCTCCATTTCTTCAAGCGTCTTGGTGGGCGAGCTTAATTGTTCGGCAGACCCCTCTAGATCTTCGCCGATCTTCAGTACGGATCCATGTGAGTTAATGGTCGCGCGCTCTAATACGTTCGCCAGTTCGCGAACGTTTCCCGGCCAGGAGTAATCGCGCAAACTCTTTAGAGTCGTCGGAGAGATAGAAGTGATCGTCTTTCCAAATTTCTTATTGAACAGCCGGATGAAATGCTCGATCAGGAGAGGGGTGTCCTCACGGCGCTGGCGCAGCGGTGGGACTGTAATGGGAAAAACATTCAGCCGATACCAAAGGTCTTCGCGAAACCGTCCCTCCTTGACGTCGTGGTCGAGATTTCGATTGGTGGCCGCAATAATTCTCACATCAACTTTGAGCGTGCTGGAGCTACCCAGCCGTTCCAATTCTCCCTCCTGAATAACCCGGAGCAACTTGACTTGTAATTCCGAGGGCAGCTCACCGATTTCGTCCAGAAAAATCGTAGCACCGTCGGCCAGTTCAAAGCGGCCTATTTTGCGAGCTGAGGCGCCGGTAAAGGCGCCCTTTTCATGACCAAATAACTCGCTTTCGATTAATGAGGCAGAAAGGGCTCCGCAATTCACCTTTACCAGAGGACGATCTCTTCGCGAACTGGCCTTGTGAATGGCGCGCGCCACCAACTCTTTGCCGGTGCCGGTTTCGCCGGTAATCAGTACCGTCGCTTCGGTCGGCGCCACTTGCTCGATCTTGAAAAGTACGTACTTCAAGGCATCGCTTTGGCCTACGATCTCGCCGAAGTGTTGCCCCAAATTGATTTCTTCTTTGAGGTAAATATTTTCTTCGTGAAGTTGGTTCTTCAAGCGGCTCACTTCTTCGTGAGCAACGACTAATTCTCGGAGGGCAGAAACCAGATCTTCTTCCGACTTTTTGCGGTCGTCGATATCCACACACGAACCTATATATCCGAGAAATTCGCCGCTGGCGGAAAAGCGAGGCGTGGCTGAATCAAAGACCCAATGGAAAGACCCATCGGCGCGGCGCAGCCGATACTCCATTCGAAACGGCTCGCGGCGGTCAAAAGCGTACAGGTAAGTCTCCAGGCGGCGCTCGCTGTCGTCAGGATGTATCCCTTTGGTCCAGCCGTTGCCAAGCTCCTCTTCCAGGCGATTACCGGTAAAATCAAGGAACCCGTGGTTCACGTAGCTGCAGAGTTTGTCAGTGCCGGCTACCCAGATCATGACTGGCGCTGTATCAGCCATGTTGCGGAAACGCGCTTCGCTTTCCTGGACGGCTTGTTGGGCCTGGACGCGATCAGTGATGTCCTGGAGCGTCCCGTGCAACTTCACTACACGCCCGGTTTCATCCTTCAGCACATCGCCACGAGCGTTGGTCCAGAGGAGCGTGCCGTCAGCGCGGATCGCTTGCAGCTCCAACTCATACGGTGTGCCGTGCCGGAGAGCCTGGTCCACCGCGGCCTTCAAAAGCTCCCAAGTAGCCGGCGTGTAAAGAGCCGCATGGCTCTCGTAGTTAGGCGGCGGGAGCGACGGGTCGCGGCCCATCATGCGGTACAACTCTTCCGACCAGGTAACCGTGTCGGTTGCCGGATCCCATTCCCAGCTACCCACCTTGGCAACGCGTTGCGCCTCGATCAGATCCTCCTTACGCTTTCGGAGCGCCGCTTCAGCGCAGACGCGTTCGGTAATGTCGCGAACGACGGTCAGGATAGCTTCGCCACTGCGAACGATTCGCGCCTCAAACCAACGGTCGACGTGGTCCAGCGTGAGTTTGTATTCCATTATTTGCGGTTCGTCGGTTTCTAATGCCCGCTGGAAACAGGCGGCTAAGTCTGCGGCCAATTCAGGCGGCAGTACATCGCGCATGTTCTTTCCCAGAAATTCTTCGGGCGAAACGAATAAGTCCTTTGGGTTCCTGGCGTGATAGTCCAAAAAAACTCCTTCCGGAGTTTGCAGGAACATAATGTCGGGTATGGCACGAAGGATTGCGCGGCTTCTTTCCTGGGCTTGCCGGACGTTTTCCTCAGCTTTCTTGCGACTATCCACGTCAAGCGTGACACCCCTGAGTCCGACGACGGTGCCGTTCGCGTTAAAGATTGGCGTGAGGTAGGATTCAACCCAAACTTTGCGGCCTTCCTTCGTCGTCCACTGACATGGAAAAAACCCTTGCCTGCCGCTTTCTATCACAGCTTTAGTTTCCCGTTCCGCTATCTCGCGGTCATGCTCATCAGGCATGATCCGCAACCCAAACCCGGGTGGTTGCGCGAGCCATTCTTCGGTGGTGTAACCCAATGTCTTCTCGACGTAATCGCTGATGAAAGTCGTCTTTCGTTGGTTCGTCTCGGGATCGATTATTGTTTCCCACACTATTCCGGGAACATTCGAGACTATTTCGTTCAGCCGTCTGTGCTCTGCTTCGGCGACAACCGCCAGGCGCAGATTCTCTTCTTCGGCCTGCCGCCGGCGAGCGCGGAGGAACAGCAGCCATGCGATGAGCAGCGCCTCGATAATCACGGCCGCCACGAGGCCAATGGCGGACCATTTGTACAGCTCCCAGAACGACGGTTGTCTGAATTTGACGACAGTTCCAGGCGGAAGTCTTTGCTCGCTGATCCCCCAACGCTGGAGTTCGCGCCAGTCAACGGTGATAACGGTTGGCGCAGTTTCCTGCGGAATTTCTTCGGGCCTTTCACCGGCAAGAACACGCAGACCGATTGCCCCAAGTCGCTTGCCTGTCGCTTCAAAGTCGAGCAGATTGCCACCGGTAAGCCCGAGACCCATGAGCGTATCCGAATAACCGTAGATCGGCGCGCTGGAGACAGGCGCTATCATCGAGAGGGCCTCCGGTCCGGAATACCTATTTCCTGTCTTATCGCGCGTGAACGTCAGGAAAATCACGACTGACTTTTTACCCAACGCGGCTAGCTCGCTTCTTAATTCTTCGATTGTGTCCCCTATGCGATAGGAAAAGTCCGCGCGGCTTTCGTACTTGCGAAACTCAGCCTGCGCCTTTTGCATTTTCAGGTTATCCTGCGTGCCACTGCCGGATATGACCACGACTTTGCGTGTGTCGGGGTGCAATGCGAGTGCGAGGTCCAGCGTCTTATTTGGATCCACGTTTGCCCACACCCCGGTGATGTTCGGCCCCAGGCTACGATTCGTGGCTTCGCGCTCGGTGTCGAACTCATAGAAGACCTTAGGGACATTTCCGAACATCCCAGGATCTTTCTGCAACATAATTCGCACTCGCGGAGCTGCCATCGCGAAAATCAAGTCAAGTTTCTTATCGGCATACTTCCGTTTCAGGTAGGGGGCCAGTTCGGCCAGTTCTCCATCGCTGCCCTGTAAGTCAGGCGGCTCTACCAGGCCTTGCTGGAGCTCGTAAAGTATCTCGATGCGAGATCGCGAACCTCCTCGTAAGGTCGACACAACGTTCCTGGTTAATATCGAGAAGCCGGGATAATTTGGGTCGGATCCCGTGAGGATGAGAACCCTCCTGGTGGTCTCCTGAGCTGCGCCATTTAGGGGTGAGAAAAACAGTGTCGATGTTGATAACAGCAAAAAGATCAGCCGGCTGAGCCTGCAACTTGCGAGCCTTCTTAAGCGCGTAGAGTTCGACCGCTCCGCGGGGATAATCCTATTCTTCGAGTTGTCGGGGTGGGGAGACGTCATCACAGCGCCTAAACAATTAGTCTCAAGGCAAACTGGATCTGTCGTGACGAACCGGACTCGCCAGTCGGGAACCGCGTGTTTGTTATTTGTCCAAAGAATGGGCTGTCCACAACATTGCCGGGCTGCCCGAAGTTCGCGTGATTAAAAACGTCGAAGAATTCAGTTCGGAATTGGAGGCGAAACGTGTCGCCGATTTTCGTCGTCTTCGTGATCGAAAAATCTGTGTTGTTAAATGAGGGCCCGATGACTACGTTTCGTCCCAGATTGCCAAAACGCGTGACCGGCGTAAATACCGAAGTATCAAACCAGGCGTCAACGTGGCCTGGAATAGTTACAGGACCATTTACATCGGGTCTGAGTGTGCCCGCGACGCCGTTCACCAAGCTGTTCGTGGTGACAATGTTTACCGGATTGCCGCTTTGTGACTGCACAGCGGCAGAGAACTGCCATCCTTCTACGAGCCGATTCCCGCGAAATGGCAATTCGTATATTGTGGTGATAACGAATCGATGGCGGGCGTCAAAGTCAGACAATCCGCGGCTCCCGGCAAGGTCAAAGCTATTTTGGGCTACAATGCCGCCGCTGCTGAACGAATTGTTGTCAAGCGACTTGGACCAGGTATACGAGGCATCGAATTGTAGGCTATTTTTTAGCCGCCTGGTAGCTGTCACCCACAGGGCGTTGTAACTGGAATTGCCAGAACCCTCAACCTGAGTGATGTTGTTAAGCGGTGTACCAGGCAGTATTGGGCTGGAGTCAGACAACGCCTGATACGGGCGTACTCCATTTATCCGCTGGTTGATGTTGCGTCGGGCGATCAAGTGTGTACCCTTCGAGCCAACATAGCCAACCATCAAAACAAATTTTGAAAACTCATACTGCACGTTCAAATTCCAGGACTGCATGTAGGCATTATCGAAGTCATGATCCACATTTTGTGGCGCCAAGCCTGCCAGACCGGCGAGGTTGATGGCGTTGTCCAGACGGACGGCGCCAGTGTAAGTAAGCGGGATCGCTAGCGGAGGATTTCCGCTCGTCGGCGAAACAATGCTGGTCATTGGCTGGTCAACGTAGATCCCGTATCCTCCGCGCAACACCGTCCTGCCGTTAGGGAAGAGTGTCCACGCAAAGCCGACGCGCGGTTGAAGGTTCTTGTTGTTTTCGTGATAGATCGCGTCGATGTCAGTTCCGACGCGCAGCAGCGAAACTGTCTGGGGATCGAAGACGATAAATCGATCGTAACGTTCGCTTGGCGTCATGTTCCACTCATAACGCAGACCTAGCTCCAGCGTAAGGTTCGGGCGAGGTTTGTAATTGTCCTGGACAAAAATCCCCAGTGCTCCTTCAGCGATGCTGCTGGTTTGGTTACCCAGCGTCACACTGAAAGAATTCGCCGTCCCGGCCAGGAAGGCAGCGACGGTGGGGAAGTTAAAAGAGCCGGTGCCCTGACGGAAATTGTTATTTAGAAATTGCCGGTATTCTCCGCCGAGCTTTAGCGAATGGGCTCCGTGCAGCCAACTCACAGTATCAGCCACGACAAAGGTAGTATCGCCGCGTCCCGAGGGCTGGGCGGCCGGACCGCCAAAATTCAGACCGCCCCCGGCGATGTTGACTTGCGGCAAACCGATGGGTTGATTGATCCCGTTCAGAATTCCGAAATCTGCCGGATTGAGTTGCGCATTCGGCGTGCTCCGTGAAGAAAAGCGATTGAAGCCGGCGCGTGCTTCGTTAACAACGTTCGTGCCAAAAGTGTGCGTTTCGTTCAGGGTAAAAATCTGTCGCAGCGCGCGGCTGGTATGACCAAAACCAGGGATGGTGTTGCCGGTGCGGTTAGGCTCTACGGTTACGGCGTCTTGAACGGCGTAATAACCATGCAGATTGTCACGTTCACTCAAATTGTAGTTGATATCCGTCGTCCAGTGATCGACTTTGACCGGCGCGCTCGCTGAGCTGATAAAGCGCGCTGTACCCGCTGAGTCGACGAAATTCGATTTCGGGATCAACCCGACTAACTTCGCGATCACCGGATCCGTTACTTGTGCGCGCTGCGCGTCGCTAAGGACCAGGCTATTTAGGTTGAGTCCCTGACGCTGACGCAAGCCCTCATACGAGGAGAAAAAAAACAGCTTCTGTTTGATGATCGGGGCGCCCAGATTTCCGCCGAACTGATTACGCTTGAAGGGCGCCGGCTGGTTCGAGGTGAATTCGAAAAAGTTGCGTGAGTCAAGCGCGTCGTTGCGAAAGAACTCAAACACTTCACCGTGAAATTCATTAGCCCCGGAACGGGTGGCGATATTAACGATGACGCCAGAGCTTTGCCCGTATTGGGCGCTGAAGGTTGAGTTGTCGAGTTTGAATTCCTGGATGGTGTTGATTGGCAACTGGAAGCTAATCGAACTGAACGTCAGGTTGTTCAAAGTAATGCCGTTAACCATGTAATTGACGGTTTCCTCACGATTGCCGCCGGTGTTAATGGCCAACGATCCCAGGCCGCGGGCTGGAGACGCCGAGAAGGCTCCCTGTGGAGGTGTAACCGATCCCGGAACCCGCAAGCCCAGATCCAAGAAGTAGCGTCCGTTCAGCGGCGTCTCCTGAACCATCTGTTGATTCACCACGTGACCGATCGCCATAGTTGATTGCTCGATCAAGTCGCGATCTATCCGCACAGTTACTACCTGCGAAATGTCGCCAGGCTGAAGTTGAAAGTTCTGGGTGATTGTCCTTCCCACTTCAATCTGCGAACTCTCGACTACCTGAGTCTTAAACGCTGGCGCTCTTACCTCAATCCGATACGAGCCCACCGGCAAAGCGGCAATTTGATATCTGCCATCAACGTCCGTCAGAGCTACGCGCCTTATTCCGATCTCACGGCTGATCACAGTAATTCCAACTGCAGGAATGATCGCGCCATGCTGATCGGTGACTTGTCCTTCGATAGAGGCTGTGGCTTGCGCGTGGATGGGACGACTGCAGAGCAAGATAACAACCAGCAACGCCGAGGTTGTGATGAGATCAAAAATTACTTTCGGAAGGTGTTTGTGGGGTGTTTTCGGTGGGAGGGGGATGGCCGAATTCGGTTTCAACCGATTTGGCGGCTTCAGAAGAAATGCCAGGGACTCGAGGAACTTGAAAACACAGCTAGAGGTGTACGCATTCGATCGGCCAAGCAGTTGCCCAAAGGACAAAAGACCTAACGTACTGTGTGAGGAACGCGACACTTTTCCCTTGCAGTGTTTCATCACCGCACCTGAGGCCAAGGGCTGGAAAGGGCTCCCCCGACTGTTTTAGAGTGTCCTCGGCGAAAAACACTTGGGGAGAGGGAGTCGCAAAGACAGGTCACGTGACCCAGCCAATTGATGATGAGAGTATAGCTCATATGAACGGTCCCATACACAATAGTTTTACCGACCGTGCCGCCGGGGTTGGTTAAGAGTTCGGCTGGTTAAACCCCGGGGACGGCGCCGCTAAAACGCCTCCGCCACTCCAATCGAGAGAGTGCGCCCTTCCCTTCCGAAAGCAAGGTCTACGCGATAGTTAATGTGGTTTTTCTTATCGAGGGTGAATCGCAAACCAGCTCCGCCGGCCGGCAAAAGCTGGTCCGAGCGAAAGTCACCCCACCTTCGCCCAACTCCCCCGACCCCGCCAAAGGCCACCAGACCCAATCGCTTCCGCCATTCGAGGCGATACTCAGCCTGGGTCGCAAACATCCGGCGGTTCTGAAACTGTCCGGTGGTATAGCCGCGCAAGTCGCTGTTGTAACCAAAGAGGCAAAGGTCGTAGAACGGAACACTGCCGTTCGCGGAGCAGGCCATGACGCGATAGGCAAGAATCTGACGCTTCGCCATTTCACGAAATCCGTTGTAAGCGATCTTGTAGGTTTGATATTCGCGGCGGCTGCCCCAGGCCTGATCGAAGAAGTCACCGGTAAAGTCGAATAAGGAACCCTTCGTCGGATAGAAGGTGCTGTCGCGCAGGTCGCGTTGGACGTGAACTCCGAGAGCCGCAGACGTGGATTTGATATCAATCGCCGGCACCACGAAACCGCCCGGTGGTGGCGGACCATCGATACTCGCTGAGAGCCGCCGATACTGAAAGCGAGGACCGACAAAAATATTTTTCCCGATATTCCGCATGCCTTCGCCAAAGAAAATGGTTCCGCCCATCTCCAGCGGAACCGAAATGGCGGCTCTTCCCGGAATGCGACCAATACCAAAAAAGTCGAGATTGGCGTGGCCCTTGGCCACGGCGAAAGTGGTTTGATATTTGTTCTCTTTGAGGTAGAGCTTGCCGCCCAACGCCAGACCGCGCGTTCCGTTGTTTGTAAAGACTCCCGCCGCGCCCAACCAGGAAGGCGGCGACGTCTTGTCGTTTTCGTCCAACTTAAACACATAAGCCGTTATCAGTAGCAGCCCCGATCCGAAAGCCGGACTGGAGATAGGAATGGGCGCGACGATGATCGAGCCGCGCTTTTCTTTCTTCGGTTCTTTCTGGCCGTTCTTTTCGCCGTCCTTTGCTTTATCAGCGCCACTCGGGGCGCCAGGTTCTTGTTCAACCGAAGTGATCTCCGCGGCGGGCGAAGGGGTGAGGTTTTGGCCCCGCGCAATTGAGACTCCGCAAGGAAGCACCGCGCCTGCAATGAAAATGGCCGAAATAGTTCGACGAAAATCGCTCCCCATCGTACCGCGGGCGCCGTGAACAGGTTTCTGACTGATGCGTGAGTATTGATTCATTGCCCGTAAGCTATTACGGGTCTGCAAAGCAGATAACTGTCAGTATTGACAGGACTGCGTCGGATCAAGTCGAGTCACGAATCTGACGAGCGTCGGTGGGAAGAAGAGCCGTTTTTTTTACGCTTGCACAGCTTGACTGTTACGCCGAAGACATTAATAGAGGTATGACTGCATTCGAGTAGAGTTTTCGCAGACGCGCAGTTGAATCGATTGAATTCAACCGCGCGCAGGAGCAAGTACAACCCTTACGATTCGTGTTTTATCAACGCCGGCGGCCGCCACCCCTGAAGCCACCACCTCGGGAACCGCCGGAGAAACCGCCGCCGCGATAGCTGCCGGCGCTGCTAGAGTTGCGGCTTCTGTAAGTGCCTTGGTCCCGCGTGCGTTGTGCGCCTTCATTGCGTCCGGCGCGATCCCGTTCGAGATTCCTAAACGTCGAAGTATCCATCTGGCTCGGCCTATTGACAGATTGGCCGGCCCGTTCACCGCTTGCGGAACTCCTGTCTCTCTGCTCCGTCTGCTGCCTCTGCTCTCTCTGCCTCCCCTTTTCGCTTAGGAATTGGTCGCGCGTGGAAGGAGCGCCATCAGGTCGCTGAACCGAGTTCCAGTTTCCGTTGTCCCATTTACTCCAGTTGCCGTTCTGATCGCGGCGGTAAGCGTTACCATCTCTACCGGCATATACGTTGTCACCCTGTTTGCCGATGAAGCCCTGGCCGCGACGATTAATCATTCCGCCATTCTCGCCGCGAGTTACGCGAGTAGTGTTTCCGGCGCTATTTGTGAAGCGCTTGGTGCTGGCCCAGTCGTCGCCGCGCTTTACCTGGGTCGAGCCCCAGCTTCCGTACACACCAGAGCCCTGGCGAGTCTGAGCGTAATTGCCTGTGCGCGGGTTATAAACCTGGGCCGCTCCCCGCACCCCATTGGGACCATACGCGAACGCGCCGCGCGCATAAGTCCCTGTGCTTGGGTTGTATCGAGCGCCGAAACCCACGCCGCCGTAGGGACCATAGATTCGTCCGGCGGTTCCGTAGATTCCGGTATACGGGTTGTACCAGGCGCCGTAGCCGTAAGTTCTGAAATACGGGTAATAGCCTCCGTACCAGTAATAAGGCGGGTAGTACCAGCCGGTCCCCCAAACCGCGCAGCCCCAACCGATCATCATTCCGGAGTAGCCGGCCACAGCGGCATAGGTAACCCAGTCGTCATTGTCGTCATCGTCCTTTTCGATGGTTACATAAGTGACGTCGTATGCCGGCGAGTTGGGTGGAATTTGGTAAATCTCAGCGGGAACATTAGTGGCCAGGGTCCACGCGCCGTTGGGGTTGTTTGCCATGAACCAAATGCCTTGGTAACACAAATAATAGGTATCGCCGAACTTGATGATCTCCTTATCGGTGTTCACAGCGCGCTGAAGATTTGTCCCCTGAATAACTTCATACTGCGGTTCGCCTTGATAAATCACTTCGGGCGCTTTGATCTCTTTCCTGTTTACGCGGGCGATTTGTGGCACCTGCGCAAGTACTACTGCCTCGGCAGCTTGTTGCGTCCCCGGCACTGAGGCCAGCACGCGCGAGCGCGGATGCTCGAGCGAGATTTTTCTGAACTCCTCGGGCAGATTCGGAGTTGCGAAGACCCAGTTTCCATTCCAGTTAGGCGCTCTGAACCAGCGGCCGGCCACCAGATAAAAGAGCGGGCCATCGGTTCCCGTGGCGAAGAGATCGCTTTCAGTGTTGCTTACCCAAAGCAGGCTGCTTCCAGGAACAGGAACAAACTTTGGCTGTCCATCAATGAGAATGAGTTCGGCCGGCTCAGTGCTGAAGTAGACCGTCGGTACCTTAGCCACACGCTGGCCCGGGAGGTTTGCGATCACGTCTTTCCAATTATCGTCTGACGGCAGTTTTGTGAAACTGTCGGGCAGTTTGTTCGCTTGCGTCCATGGACCCTTCAAGTCGGTGGACATGAGCCATGACGTGTCGTTGCGCAGATAGTAGATGCCTGTAGGTTGGTGTTGAAAGACGTCCCAGTTGGTGTTGACTGCAAACTTCAATTCGTTTTCTTTAATCGGGCTCCAAATCGGATCGCCGTCAAAGCTCAGAAGGATCGCCGGCGTCCGGCTGAGAAAGATTTTCGGCGGATCGGCTTTCAAGCCCTCGACGTTTTTGGGAATGATCAAACTCTTGTCCATTTGGGCAAGCACGCGGTCAAGTGCGATCATCCGTTCATCAGGCGGAATTGTTTTTTCGATTTCACTGACGATCTCGCGAGCCTGTTCTTTCGAGAGTGTTTGAAAATTTGCCTCCGTAATCTTGAGCGTCGAAAACTTTATCAGGCGTTGCTCGAGGGCTACTGAGGTGTCGGCTTCGATCCGGATGGTGCCGAGGATTGGCTTCGGCTCGCCCTTGACCACGTAAGAGACAGCCGCGAGAGCGATCATGTGCTTTTGCTCGTCCCAGGTCGCCACCTGCGGCTGATAGATCACAATTTGCGCGTCGCTCGGCATGCTGTAACCGCGCGGCCAGCCTCTGTCGCCCGGTTGTTCGATTGATTGACCTCGTCGCGCAGGCCTCAGCGGCGCCGCGGCCGTGGCTCTCGAGGTCTGAGCATTGGCGATGCTGGTCGCCGGCAGAACTAATGAAAGACTGAACGAAAAGATCAGCAGGAGCAACAAGACAGTTCTTCGCATCGCGAATTCCACCTTCCCTGTGCGACAGCGCAATCGATTAGATACGTGATGTAGATCACGCGGTATTTCAGGCTGATCGTAGGGAGGGGTTGATCGTTAGGTAACTGTCACTTTTGACAGGGAAATTAGGGAGGCTGCGGCCGCGCGCGCTATCGCACCAAATCGATCAGTCGCTCCAGAATAAGTTTGTAAGGATCGGACGAGACGCTAACGTAACCAAAAAACGGCTTGTCATTAATTGTGATCATGAACAAAACCATGGCCAGGAACCCACTCATCAAAGCTACCAGGATGACGTGGAGCCTGGGGTCCGGAATGTTGAAGAAATACGCTACGCCTATGCTGATAATCGCCCCCACCCAGATGACCGCCCACATCGTCGCCGACAGGCCGTTATTCACCGCATCGATGCGCAAGCGGCGATACTCGATCAGTTTATTGTAGGCAGCCAGAGTTTCTGAGTGGAGCGCAACCTGTCCGGGATTCGCGGGTTGAAACGTATACAGCCTATCTTGAAATTCATCCATCAACTTTGCTCCCCCTGCCAATAGCTGTCCTTGTCCGGACCGTTGCGCGGGCCAGGCCTTGTCGATCACAAAAACGGTGTACTCGCGCAGCTTAGATCTCAGTTCGCTCCGGATCGGCTCGGGATAGCCGCTGACATCCCGATACAGCGAGCCGATCGACGTTGCTTCTTTCGAAACCAAATCGGAAGCGTTCGAATGAGTATTCCACACGCCAACTGCGATGAGGCCAACAGTGATGCCGTAGAAAACACCGATCGCCTGAACCGTGCCGCTGACTGCGTCATTAGCTCCATCGTGATAATGAAAGCGCGGAATAACTAACCATCTCGTCACGAACAGGCCAACCACAGAAACCGTTTCAATAATCACCACGAGCAATAAGCCCGCGTACAGCGGCCGAATCTCATAAAGCCAGGTTGGCATAACGTCGTTCCTCGATTCCTCTAGTCATGCAGCACTGACGGAGCCACGCTGTTCCTGTTCGTAGATCTCGTCATAGCTTCCACCAATTCCTTGGAGGTCACCTGATTCGGCCAGGGTTTGATCATCCAAATCCGGAAACGTTCGTTTGGATGAGCTGGCCAACATCGCCAACTCTTTCTGCAAGACGGGCGCGCGCCGCGCCAGCAAGGTTTCCACCAGATCTTTAAGCATTGCCCGCAGACGCCTTTGCACTTGAATGCTGTCACGGCCGTAGTGTCGAATTTCGGTTGTGCCGAGCATGATGAAATCTTCCCAATTTGGCGTGCGATAGATGAGGCGAAGTTGACCATTTCGATCCACCTCGCGGCCTTCTGCGAGATAACGTCTTCCGACATCCCGTAGTAGATGATGAATCTGATCGATGGCCAGCACGGCAGTGGTGGGATCGTTAATGGCAGGAGACAGCGCTTTGCTGGCGATATCCACCAGGATGCGAAACGCAAACAGGGGATCCTGTTCCGGAGTGCGCTCGGCGCCGATCGCTACAGAATTACGCAAACTACTATCCTGGATGGCGCTCCCGCGCTTGTGAATCCTAAACAGAGGATCTCCGATCGCTATGAACTGGCCCACTTCCGGAACAAGTTCGATAACACAGTTGGACCGTTGGGCCAGCGCCACCAGTCCTTTCGTATCAAACGCGAGTACCGCTCCATCGGTCGTACTGAGCACAACTGTCGACTGGTCATCGCTCATCGATTTAGTTGGTACAGGCGCAGGTGAATCTTGCTCCAGCAGAGATGGGTAGACCGTTCTGATAACTGAGCGGCCCGAGAGCGCAACCGCGCGGACTGCGGAACTGGGTCGCAGCATCTTACCGATGCTGTCGATGAACAAGATAAATAGAGCGAGGTTCGCCAGGAAACCGTAGGCGGCGACGTAGGTGGCTATGCGCGGCGCCGAATCGTCAATCCGAGCCAGGACGCTGCACGAAAATGTGAAAGTAAAGAGAAAAAGTGCGAAGGCCAATTTCTGGTAAGGGTTTCGGTATACCATCGCAATAATCCGCGGCGTTAGTTGTGCGCTGGCCAACTGAACCGCAAGCAACACGGCCGACGAAACCAAAATTACGAGGGTGAAGGTCGAAGCAGCGACAGTGCTCATCACAGCGCGGACAGTTTCAGCACTAACTTCCATCTGCGAGCCGGTGGCGTTTTCATAGCGTGCAAGTAGTGACACTGTGATTAACGCGACGGGAATGCTCAGGGCCGGCAAAAGCCAAAGCGAATTTCGGATGTACAACCGAATGCGATAGCGCTGGAGCCAATTCATTGGAGTATTCCCTCATTGAGGTTAGCCTTGCGCCGGCAAAGCGGATAACTGTCATTTCTGACAGGGACCCTAACCCGGGAAAAGAAAAGACTGAGCCTGACAGCTTTGCTGCTCATGCTCAGTCTGATGAGACGCCCTCTCGCAACTTCGGATTCGCGCGCAGACCTAGAAGCGAAACACGCCCCCAAAGAAAGGCCCATGCTGACGGATAGTCAGGAAATTTGGATCATCCTTCAGCTTGTAACGTTGCACTTTGTAGCCCCCGACGGCTCCAAAGCTTTCGGTGGCGAACACCTTAATCCCTCCCTCAGCGTGAAAGAGATGATCGCCCTGAAAAGCAATTGCCCCCAGATTATGAAACAGGTTGAACTTTCGTGTTGGGGTATAGTCAAGATCGTAACCAACTGTCGCCGCGAATTTCGTAATTGAACCGTCCGTCGATCTTGTTCCACTGTTGGTTGTGCCGTTTAGAGCGAGACTGGTTTTGACAAATCCCATATCTACCATTGGTCCAATCCGCAGCTTCTCGTTGCCCCACCGATATGAGTACATCGCGCGGAATGTCTGGAGCTTCAGCGCGCCGTCAAGACGCGCGTTAGCTACGTATGTCTCGCCCCGAAAAGTAAAGCTGCGGGTCAGCATCGTGCTGCGCTCCCAGTTAGTCGCGTCGTAGTCAGCGACGATCTTATGTTTGCCGTTTGTACTGCGATAGGTGTAGCGCGCCTGCCAGCCAAATTCGTTTTTGAAATCAAAGTCTCTGGCAAAGTCGATGGTTGAACCGGAAGCGCCCGTACCTGAAAAATTTGCTTCGCCCGACGGAATTGAATAAGTGGCGCGGATCTCAATTTCGTTTTTCGGCTGGACCGAAGAATGTTGAGCGCGCGCCGGAATTATGAATGCAAGCACCATGATCATACTGAATACGAGAACCGAAATTTTTCTCATTATGATCGGGTCCTTTCAAAAGAAGACTGTTAACGAAAGAGTCAGTGAAATCAGCCGCAACTGTAGCGGCCCTAAACTGTACCGAACACTGGCAGTTTTGACAGGAGTTGACTCCGGTGGTGAGGCTTGAATACGGCGAGATTATTTTGCATGTGGGAATCGCTTGAACATCTTTTTCACCACCTTGCGGATCGGTTTCTCAACTATCTTTGCGTCCTCGACGGGGTTACCGCTTGGCCCGGATTCCAACATCTGAGTCGCAGTTGCTCGCCAGACGCTGTTCTTTGTCTGCGCATCGGTTATACCAACCATTAAGGTTCCATTAGTATTCACCCATCTTTGAGAACCCCCAGCCATTCCCGTAGCCAGACCGGATCCCACATTGTTTGCGGCACCAGGGTAGGGGTATACAAATCACTATCGGCGGTCGTGAGAATCGAAATGGTGAGATCCGGACTCTTTTCAACCTTTCTGAATCCTTTCTCTGTCAGGGCTTGCTCCACTGCGTTCATGGTTGTTGCGAGAATATGCAGATTTGCAGCTCCTATTGATGTATCCCAACCGTAGGTTTTGTATTTCGAAAGATCTACGTTGGTGTCTGCCCGGATCTTTACCTTTTGCGCGCTGGCTGAACTGGCACTGACAATGATCAGAAGAATGATCAGCTTTTTCATTTGCTTCATTTGACCAATCTCAGACAAGCAGACGCGAGCTAATCCGGTGGTAGGTGGAGAAAAGAATTATAGCTACGGACGAGGAGAGCAATAACTGGTAATTCTGACAGGGTTGGGCCCTTGGCTCGACGACCCTTAGTGAAGGCCGCGTCCTGTAACTATTGACAGTGTCAACGCGCCGTTCGTCTTTATTAGGATGACTCAGGCGGAAAACATGAACCCCTAACTCGAAGCTCCGTTGCGCTTTTTCCAAGTGAGAAGAATGAACCGAGAATTCGATTCTGGCCGAAGGTGATCAGGACAACGTCCTCAGCGTTATTAAGAACCTCGAATTAGCCAGACTTTCCGCCGCGGGCCAAACCGGCCGCAACTTGATCGTTGTTAGAAAGACGCTGCGTGCAAGATCGACATAAAGCGCGACAAGAAAACAGGGAAGTATCAACTCGAACTCGAGAATTTCGGCTCCTATCCACACAGCTGATGGGAGTCATGCGACGAAATTGACTGGGCGTTTCGTTTCTAGTTCCGCGCCAGCGGAAAGCTGAGTGTGAAGCTTTGGCCAGCAACCCACACCCGAGCTGCATAGAACACGTGCCAATCTTTGGCGACGGCTGGCACGCTAAGAAACGCTCCCAATGGGCCGAACAAGCCGGGGGCCTGATTCGGCCCATTGTATTTTCCACGTCGATCCTGAGGAGATATTCTTCCTGGTTGCCCCGCCGAGTCTAAAAGCTTCCCCAGCACTAAGGAGGGAAGTACGGCGTTTCAGCCAGGAGATTGAGACACGGCAGGTCGTACGGACTTCACCGCTAAGGCGAAATCCAATTCTCTGAAAGAGGGTAGAACACAGTTTGTCTGCGATAGATAGCAGGGTAGCGTTGAATTACTTCGCGACGAAGTCAACCTTAATCACTCGCTTGCTGATCTTGTTCACGACTTCCAGTTTCAGCGCCGTAATCGACTTACGGTCCTCGCTAAGATACAACTTACCACCGCCATCCAGACTTTTCGACGTAATATTACCGGTGATCGTGATGTCAAGGTCCCTGGAGGTATCACTGCTGCGTCCCCATGATCCCTGAATAAAAACTGTGATGTCAGTGACCAGTTGAATTTCTGCTTTGCCATCTTCGAACAGCTTCACGACAACGGCGTGAAGTTTGAACTCTTCTTTACCGAATTTGATGGTGCCTTCGCCGTTAGCCTTGGCGACCAAAGATGCGGGCTGTTGCCCAACCGCAGCCATGACTAGCGCCAGCACCAGCGACATCAGGAAAATCGAGAATGCAATCGCTATTAGTTTTCGCATTGGCGACCCCTCTTTCAGACCGACGGCGCAAGCGAAGCAGGCACCGGCCACTCCTTTTATCTCAGTGGCAGCCTAGTCTCGAGAGAGTCAACCAGTAACTGTTATTTTTGACAGGCCAAGGGGAATTGAGAAGTCAGCCTTCCGTCGGTGATTGCGCGTGGATTTGAAACAGCGCGTTCAGGATCGCAAAGATGAACGCTGTTGAGACGCCACATAACAGCACGCCGGATAACGCTTCAATCCCCCCAAGCAACCGCCAGCGCTCGGGCAACAGGATCTCCCCGTAGCCAACAGTCGTGAAGGTTGTGAGAGAAAAATGGAGCGCGGGTTCGAAGCTCTGGAACAGGTTTCGCGAATAGTAGAATACCGCCCAAATGATCGTCTCCGCAAGATGGAGAAGGATGATAACGCCGAATGTGATTATCAGGAGCAGGCTGCTCTTCAAGAGTCGCGGATTTTGTTGAATATGTAAACGCCGTCGAAAAAGTAAAGTTGTGAACAAAGCCATGCCGGTAATGTGAATAATCACGCAGACGGCGACGATCGCAAACGCCGTGAGGAGTTCCGAGAGCATGGCTGCAGAGTCCTTCAAGCCGGGAGTTTTGCCACTGCGACGATAATCCAGCACTTCAATCCCTTTCCCCACTGTCATTTTTGCCAGTACCAGCCCTACCGGTCGCTACCTACAATCCCCTCATTAACGTGCGGTAGTTGGCTTCAATATTCAGCGGACAGGCTACCCAAAATCAAACCCGCAAAGGAGTTTCGTCATGAATAGTCGCCACAGGCGCAACCTTTATTTTGCGGCCGCAGCCTCCGGCGCCGCTCTTTTCTTCGTTATGGCGGGATGTAGCAAGAAGGACGCAGCCAAGGTGAACGCTCCCATTCCGCCGCCAACGGTCGTCGTGGCCCAGGTCGATCAAAGAACAGTTCCGATTTACAGCGAGTATGTGGGACAGACGAAGGCGGACAACACAGTCGAACTTCGCGCTCGGGTGGAAGGATTCTTGCAGAAGGTCTACTTCAAAGAGGGAATGCCCGTCAGGAAGGGACAGCTGTTGTTCACCATCGACAAGCGGCCTTTCGAAGCAAACCTTCAATCAGCAAAAGCGATACTGGCAAAAGCAATATCCGATCTGGCTCAGGCCCGCCAGCGAACAGACGTCCTGAAAGCACAGGCCGAGTTGGCTGACGCGGAAGCGGTGCACAGCAAGACCGAGCAGGACCTCGCGAGAATCAGACCGCTGGCCAAGGAAAAAGCGGTCACGGAATTAGAACTCGACGCCGCGATCGCGGCCGAGAAGTCAGCGAAGGCAAACGTTGATGCGAAGCAGGCCAACCTGACCAACTTGGAAGCTTCAGTCAAGTACACGATCGAACGAGCGAATGCAGAAGTCGCCGCGGCCAAAGCGCGGGTGACCCAGGCTGAATTGGACTTAAGTTATTGCTCCATCCATTCACCAATCAGCGGCATAATCGGCTTCCTCCAGGTAGATGAAGGGAATCTGGTTGGCCGCGGTGATGCCACTTTGTTGGCGACTGTCTCGCTATCGAATCCATTGCTCGTTGATTTCAATATCAGCGAGGTCGAATTCCTGAAGATTACCCGCGACAACCGTGGCCACGGCGGCGACCTCAGGTTTGAATTGATTCTCTCTGACGAAACTATTCATCCCAACCCGGGCACCTTCAAAGTTGTCGACCGCACAGTAGATCCAACGACGGGCACGATGAAGGTCCAGGCCAGCTTTCCAAATCCCGGAAGTTACCTGCGGCCCGGACAGTTTGCCAAGGTGCGCGTTCCCGTAGCCGAGAGAGAGAACGCCATCCTCGTCCCGCAGCGCGCTATCCAGGAGTTGCAGGGCGCCAGGACGGTCATGGTCGTTGACGCGCAAAACAAAGTTTCAGTACGAACGATAAAAGTTGGCGACAGGTCTGAGAATTCCTACATCGTTCTCGAGGGCCTCAAAGCTGGAGAGCGAGTCATAGTTGAGGGCATGCAAAAGGCCAAGCCGGGGAGCGAGGTCAAGCCAACGAGCGATTCTGTAGCAGCGGCCGCGAAGAAAGAAGGGAATTAATCGATGGCGAACTTCTTTATTAACCGGCCGATCGTCTCGATCGTTCTCTCGATCCTGATCGTCCTGATGGGCGTCGTGATCATTCGCGGGCTGTCAGTCGAACAATATCCGTTTCTCGCGCCGCCGAACATCCGCGTTACCGGCACCTATCCGGGAGCTTCAGCCGAAGCCGTCGAACAATCGGTGGCCGTCCCAATAGAACAGGAAGTCAATGGCGTCGATCGCATGATCTACATGAAATCGTCGAACACCAGCGACGGTCGCATGCTGCTGGACGTAAACTTTGAAGTCGGAACCGATCAGGACACCGCCAACGTTCTCACCCAGAATCGAACCGCGACAGCGGCAGCGCGTCTGCCGGCTGAAGTCAATCAGCAGGGCGTCACCGTCAAGAAGCAGAGTCCCAGCATTTTGATGGTTGTCTCGCTCTACTCGCCCAAGGACTCGTACGACGCGAACTTTCTGATCAACTATTGCGGTATCAACCTGCGCGACCAACTGCTTCGTATCCCGGGAATCGCGCAGGTCGATCTTTTCGGCGGCACGGACTATGGCATGCGCGTCTGGTTCAAACCGGACATGATGGCCAAGCTGGGCCTGGTGCCGGCCGATGTCATCAACGCAATTAAAGAGCAGAACGTCCAGTCCCCCGCCGGCAAGATTGGTGGCTCTCCCACACCTAAAGATCAGGAAATGACCCAAACGCTGAGTGCTCCCGGGCGCCTGGTCACGCCGGAAGAATTCGAGAACGTCATCGTGCGCCAGACTGCAACCGGCGCCGTGGTTCGCATTAAGGACATCGGCCACGTGGAACTTGGCTCGCAGGATTACAACTCATTCGGGCGACTCAACGGCAAACCCGGAGGCGCGATGGCCGTCTATCTCTTGCCCGGAGCCAATCAATTGAAAGCGGCTGAGACGATCTATGAAACGATGGAGCATGCGAAGACACTGTTTCCGCCGG
>DATBRN010000229.1:0-4337 GCA_036560225.1 Pyrinomonadaceae bacterium
CGTATTTCTCCTTGAATGTGACGATGGGCAAGACATGGCACTCCTAAAGGAGTGCGAGGTTCTTTCGACGATCTGCGGCTATAAACATCGCACCCCTAACGGGGTGTCCGCGTTTCCAAGAGATGGCGAAGAAATCGCTCACCCTCTGGAAAGTACGCTAGACCCAGATATTCATCACCGACTAAAAAGGTGTTTTGACATCTATTCCGTCCGGCGAATACCACCATGACACTACTGAGCTCACCTTTCCAATAGCGCTGGACGATCATGGCTTCAGTTTGTAATCCTCGCCCAACGGGCCAGCGCCCGCCAGATACTTGCGGGCCCGCACCAGTTCCGCGATCTGCCGGATGTGCCCCAGGTCGTGCAGCGCCCATTCGTACAGCATCTGCGACAGGGTGATCTCTCCGGCTGCGCGGTGCAGCGCCTTACGATTCCCCGCCTCCGCCGGAAGCCCGCGCAACAATTCGATGTTGGTTTCCCGCTGGTCCTCGAAGTGCCCGAAGTCCTCATCCGGATCCGCGTTCTTGTAAACCGCGAGATGCATCTGCGCGTCGTCAGGCTCGAACTCCGGCATCTCCTCGCTCAGAAAGCGGTCCACTCGCGCCCTGTAGCAGTGACCCTCCGAGTGCGAAAGATGGGAGAGCACCTCCGCGATCGAGAAACGGTCTTCCGCCGGCTTCCAGCGGGAGTCCTCTTCCGAGATCTCCGACATCAGGCCGCGCAGGATCGCCGGTGTCGCTTCGAGCAGATCGAGGCAGGGCAGACTGTCGTTCATGAAGACTATCCTACCTCCTGGTCGCTCCACTTGCTTGCTCTGGGTCGGGATAACGCTGCGCTTGAGCGGCTCGCCCACGCAACTACCGATAAAGGCTACTCACCGGCGAGTCCGCTCCAAGCGCTTAATCGGCGCGGCGCCCCTAACGAATATCTGCCTTGCTTCCTAAAGATCGCTTGAGAAGACTCCTCAACTCCGCGACGTCTTCCGGCGCTTCAAAACAACGTTTCGGAATCGTATGAAATAACGATTGATGAAAAAAGAGATGAAAAGAGTCTTTTGATTCAGCAGCGCGCAAGATGCTTGTCCAATCCTTATCTGAGGCAGATTTCAGATCGCTGACCTTATAGCCATCCGCTGAAAACACGTACCGAATTCTTGTTTGGAAGTCTTGAAGTTTACCGAACCCGCGCTTCGTTTGAAGCCAGATAATTAAAGGGTAGAGAAGTGGGAAGACAACTAAGACTATCAAAACTGTTGCGGTGGGAGGACTTTCAAATACTTTGGAAACCTCAAGACGCGACAGGAGAACCAAGCCCATCAGTGGCATCAACACTAGCAGAACACGAGTTGACCATCTACCAAGCCGAAACCAGAAATTAGCACGTTGAAGGTCTGATTCCTTCAAGTCAACATCAACGATTAGTGTTTCATTTGCCTCGTTCATACTCTGCGAGCCCAAGTAAGCGCCGTGTACCACTCAGGTTTGCTCGGTAAACCACCCGTGTTCGCACGCCGGCGTTTGTAGTGCGACGCGCGAGAGCCGCGTACCCACTGTGGCTTACGCTCGGTGATTACCGAAAAACAACCCATAACCATCAATGTCCTTGATCACGAAACCCCTAACACCATCATCATCTCTGTCCGTTAGAGGTATGGAGAAAACGACGCCGCGCGATGCGAACTCCGCTGCCAACGCGTCCGGATCAGGCACCTCCAGGTAAGCATCCCAACTAAACGCCGGTTCACGGCTGTAGTTCGGGACCGGTTCGACGGAGACTTCTTTGCCGTCGGAGATCGCGCCGAGCGCCTTGAACATGATCATCGCCCCATCACGGCGGACAATCCCGAAGAACTCGTCCTCAGGCGTTGGTCCTCGAAACGTAATTTCGAAACCCAGCATATCGCGATAGAAGGCGAGTGTTGCCGTGACGTCAGCAACAACAAAGAAAGGTGAGATGCTAGAGATCGTGGCTCGACTCATCTGTGACGCTCCGATTCAGATCCGATTCTCGCAAGTGAATGCGATGTCTACGTGCCGCCAACGCTGCGCTTCAGCGGCTCGCCCACGCAATTTAACAAAGAAGGCTGCTCACGGCGAGTCCGCTCCAAGCGTCAATTCATCCTTCCGCCTTCATCCTTCATCCTTGCAGTTCACGCCCCCGCCGCTCGCGTCCAACGATTTGTTCGGCGGCCGTGACCATCGCGCGACTAGACGGACCCAGCCGATGCAGTCGCGGGCATATCGGTCGCTGCTTGCCAGCCGTCCTGCAGTTTCACCCCGCGCATTCGAACGAGGAAGTATGCGGCGCAAATCGACAAGATTACGACACTGAGCCACGCTACACGCGACGAACTGAGGGAAAAGGCATTCGTGGCGGCTGACACAGCCGATGGCACGATATCCTTGGTGTTGTTTACGGCGGCGTGCATCAGCATCGTTAACAGCAGGCTTCCACTTGTTCGCCAGTAGAGCCACGCCATTGCAACAGAGAGCGCGGTCACACTCAGCAGGTAGACGGGGAACGACTGGCCTGATTTGTCGGTGCCCGAAATGAAGAAGAACGGCAAGTGCCAGCACGCCGAAATTACCCCTAAGACTATGCTGGCGCTGGAAAGGCCGAGGCGCGCTGACAAACGTGGCAGCGCATATCCGCGCCATCCGATTTCTTCCCCGGCCTGCACCGGCGTCGAGAAAACGATCGCGATCGCCATGAGATACAGGGGTTCCTGACCGAACGCCGGCCATGCGCTAGTCACGATGCGATAGACGAGGGCCACGCCAAGTTTGACCGCCGCCATGTAGAGGACCGCAAACACATACCATCGCACACCCACGGACCACTTGACTGTCCGGCGAAGTAACGCCAGCATTCCTGCGCTGCCGTCAGCTCGGGCGGTGAGCGCGAGGGCAACCAGAGATGGAGCGAAAACCCCGAGGAGGTAGAGCAAGCCACTGAGTACCAGGAACCCGGAAGGCTGCGAAGTTGCCACACGCAAGATGGCTGCCGCCGCGATCCAAAGAATCCAGCTCACAATGTACGTAGTCGTGAAAAACTTGAGGAGCGATCGCATGGTTTGTTTCGACTGATGTCCTGCCGTCGAACGGTTGAGTTGACGCGGCGGCGCGAATTCAATTCATCCTTCCGCCTTCATCCTTCATCCTTGCAGTTCACGCCCCCGCCGCTCGCGTCAAACGATTTGTTGGGCGGCGTCTCCGAGTTATGGTTTTGCAACGAAAGTGTGAAACTCATCAATCAACGGTTTGAGTTTGAGCCGAGCGCCGTTGGATGATGACTTCATTGTTTGCCACAGAGCCAAGTCGCGCAGTTTGATTAGATCGGAACGGTTCGCTTGATAATCGTCAGGCCGCAGCGCGATGGCGAGAACGTTTTGCAACACGCGTTCGTTTCGATATTCGGTTATGCAAAGGAAGACAAAGTCGGCCTTCGATAGTGATGGCGCGCCCCCCAATTATTGCCAATTCTCAGTTGCATCACGAGAATATCTCCACGGACACCACCAAAAGAGATTTCGTTGTCCAGCCGAACGGCAGCATCCGTATCGTCAGCTCCTCGTTGTGGAATAAAATCGATAATCGATCCCGCGCTAACCGTAGACCTTTATTCTGTCAGCTTTCTTCAACATCGAAATCCTCCAATCGCGCGAGCCGCCCAACGGCAGTATTCAGCGGGGCCGGCCTGTAGTATTCGAAGCTTCCGTTGGCCGGCCTCCGCTGCAATTGATGTTAGGCGTATGCTCAAAAGGCTACTTACTATCTCGCACCCTTTTCATAACACCCAGCGAGAGAAATAGATAATCGGCTTTGCCAGTTGCGCCTGGCAGGAGTTTGAATATCCACGCCCCTCTAAGACCCGGCACAGTAACAGAAAAGCTGTTGACACCAATCTTAGTAATGGGCTGCTCAAACCCGTAAGCCCGAAGATAGAGTTGGTCATCTTTCAAAAAGATGTCGACAGTCTCAGGTCTTTCGGTCCCGGGACGCATGTACTTACCGACGTAATTTGCTTTTTCCTCCGCACTCATCCGCAGTGACTGTTGGGGTCGAGCTTCCGCTTCCGTGTCCAGAGGCAACATTAGCTCCATCGCTTTTTCAGCAGTCTTATACATCCAGCGACCGGTCTTATTTCCAAGTATGATGACGGCGAACCGTTGCTGTGGCACCATCACAAACATCGCGCCGAAGCCTCCTATTGAACCACCATGCCAAACCATCTGGACGCCTCGAAAGTTTTGTATGATTAGTCCGTAGCCGTATTTTCCGTTTCTGGGCCAACCACGGGGGTTCTCGCCGAGGATATCAGCGTGAGGTGTTGAC
>DATBRN010000230.1:0-4639 GCA_036560225.1 Pyrinomonadaceae bacterium
CAAGTTTGTGCGTATCGCTCATCCCTGGCACTGACTGAGGGGCCATTGCCTCCCAGGCGCACTCAATAAGCAACTCCGCCATCCGAATTTCCGTCCCAAACCATCTCTTTATGAAACGCCGAGCCTGAACCTGCGTGTAACTTCCCGAGGCCCAGCGTGGCGGTGGTCTCGGTTGCACGCTATTAATTGAGGCGTGTATGCTTCTTTCGGAAGCTGTGGACAGAAATCATGCCGACGAAGATAAATCTTGCGAGTAAGCCGTTTAGCAATCGCTCCCTCCCGTGGGCGATAACGACTGTAGTTATCGCTTTTTCGATGATATCTCTGATTTTCATTCTGCGGGCAGATACGAGGGCAAAAGCGCAGGCTTATGCTGCCCAGAACGACATCAACCGGCTTGCGCAACAGGAGCAGGCTCTTCGGCAACAAGCCGAGGCGGTAAAGAAATCTCTTACGCTGGAGCAACAGCAGACGCTGGCTGCAGCGCATAAGCTCGTGGATCGCAAACGCTTCTCATGGTCGCGTCTGTTCTCAGACTTAGAGACAGCATTGCCTGGTGTTGTGCGTGTTAAGAGAATCGCGGTAAGCGGCGTCACCGCGCGGGGTGACGAAACACTCGCTGAACTGGAACTCACAGTAGCATCAAAGAATCCTCAGACTGTAACAGACATGATTGCAGATATGGATCGCAACGGTATCTTCCATGCCGAGGTGGTGTCTCAGAACTTGCAACGCGGACGAGGGGAGACCGGGACTGAGTATGAGCTATTCGTGGTCTACCGGCCGAGAGCAGGTTCACACACCAACGCTGTAGCATCAGCTGCAATGACGCCATCGGCTGACCATTTGTCTGAAGGAAATACGCGATGAGCGAACAAACGCCAACCAGTCCGCGCGTCCTACCACGTGATCGTATACGTGCCCGGCTTCAGACCTTTAATGCGGCCCGGGGACAACGCGTTCTTGGCCCCGCCGAGATAATCGCACTTGCCGGAAGCGCTGTGATCCTGCTGCTTGTAATTGCGAGTTATATCTATTTTTTGGTGCCCGCTCGCTTGCGTCTGGATGCGCTTACCGCAGAACGTTCGCGACTGCAAGCTCAGTTGCGAACCTCACAGGACATCGTTCGCCAGGGACAAACCACCGAGGAAAGGGTGCAAGCCATTACGCAAAGTCTTGATGTTTTTGAAAACAAACTGGTAGGCGCTAACAGCGGCCGCATGGGTCTCTACGACAGTCTGAACTCTCTGATTCGCAAGAATGGTTTGCGTAATACTTCGGGCCCGGCCTACACGCCGCTTGAGCCTCTCGGGTCGAAGACGAGCGCTGGATCCAAATCCGCCAACACAAAATGGCAAAGTATCTATCCCGGCATTGCAATCAATGTAACCGTTGAAGGTCAGTATCAGAACCTGCGCCGGTTTGTTCAAGATATCGAGACGAGCAGGCAGTTTATCATTATTAATAGCGTCGAATTGGAGCGGTCGACTGAAACAAACGCCTCGCCTGTGGTAGAGGGAGAGGCGGGAGCGGCGACAGCGGCTCCACGTCCGGCCCTCGTCAGTCTGCGTTTGGGAATGTCCACTTACTTCCAGCGTAGTTCGCCGGAGGAGACAGCTGTCGGCGAGGGAGTTAACTGATCAGTAGTATGCAAATAAGCGATATCCGAAATCCGAATGAACGCAATAAACTGATCCTGGCTGGAGCACTCGGGCTTGTCGCCGTCGTGTTTCTCTGGTGGACGTTCTTTGGCTTCGGCAGTAGTTCAACTAAGGTGACGCCGCGCGCCGCCGGACAGCCTACGCCTTCCGGTCCGCGGCGTACTACTCCGGCCCCTGCGCAAACAGCGGCAGAGCTCCCGGCGGCTACGCTGAGCGAAATGCAAGTCGTAAACTCTGACTATCCGGTCGTGGTCGTGCCCGAAGCAAGACGCAACATCTTTGCCTATTACGAGCCTCCGCCGAAGGTGGTTGAGGCGCCGTCTGTTCCGGCGCCAACTCCAACTCCAACTCCGCCAGTACTTTTGGCCAGCATTTCGCCCGGGAACGTTTATGCAGGCACTGGCAACTTTACACTGGAGGTTTCCGGCGACAAATTTAGTCCACAATTGCGCGTAGTGATCGACAACAATGAATTTCCCACGCGCTACATAAATCCGCAGCAACTTTCGGCCCCTATTCCTGCCTCCGTCATTCAAACCTCTGGCACGCGACAGGTAATGGTGCGATCTGCCGATGGCAAACTCTACTCAAATACAACGACGCTTAGTATCGCCGAGCCACCAAAACCGAATTACTCTTACATTGGCATCATTGGCAAACAGCGATTTGTCGGGGACACTGCAATTCTCCTGGACAAAGGAAACAAGGACACGCTAAACGTCCAGCGCGGTGATCTCATCGGAGGGAAATTTCGCGTGCTCAGCATTTCTGAGAAAGAGGTCGTGGTGATCGATAACAATTTGAAGATCAAGCACACCTTGGCTATGACCTCCCAGGGTGATCGAGGCAATCCGCTCCAGCGACCTACACCAAGAGTTGAGAGCGAGGATGATGAACCATAGCGTTGGACCATACCACAAGATGTGGACAAGGGGGTCGAGGCCGTTGGGAGAGCCGATCACCACGCGGAGAAGCTCGCAGCAACGCCGCGAGGACGGTTACACCCTGGTTGCCCTCCTCGCCCTGATGACGATACTCGCGCTCTTTGCGATGGCAGCGGCGCCTGCAATTCGTCAACAGGTGCAGCGTGAGCGGGAGGTCGAAGCGATCTTTCGCGGTGAAGAAGTAGCCGATGCGATTCGCGATTACTACAAGTATCGCACCAGTCAGGGACTACGCTTTGATCAAGCTCTACCCACTTCGATGGATCAGTTGCTTGAAGGAATTCCGATCCCGGGCGGAACCAAGAAGCGACAGATTCTGCGTGCGAGTGCCGCCCGCGATCCATTATCTGATTCTGGAGAGTGGGGATTTGTTCGTCCTCGGTCACAAACCCTTATAGAGTTTCAGCGTGCCCTGATCGTCTATATTAATAATGTTCCGCCCACCCCTTCGGATCCGCAAGTCGCCGAATTACAAAGGGTTATGGTCCCGACCATAACAAACATTCTGAACACAGGCTCTACGGACACCGCACCTGGGGGAGAGGAAGACCTGTCGTCAGATGCTACTGGTCCATTCGTTGGCGTCGTCAGTCGCAGCCGAAATAATTCCGTCCTCCACTACTACGGAATAGATCGACACGATGGTTGGATCTTCACTCCGCTCTTCAGGTAGTTCATTCACCAACATCAACTGGGACACATTGAGTCTTGTCACACAGCAAGTCACGCGCGCACTGAGGCGCGCTTGACCGGCAAGACTCGTGTCAACATCAGGGATCATAGTGCCTGTGCATGTGATCATTCGTGATAAATATCCAGGATTAGCTCGGCGATCTTCTGACGGCGCTGCGAAATTTTTTTTCATATAACCGTAATAAGTTGTTGACATCGCGCACGTTTGCGTTTATATAGCAAGATGTTGTGCGCCGTTTACACTAGCCCACAAGACACAACGAAGCACAGTATCTTGTGGTCATGACTCGAGAACCAAAATCTTGAAAAGAAGGAGCAACTAAGAATGGCAACTAAAAAAGGTGGAAAGAAGGCAGCTAAAAAGGGCGGCACCAAGAAGGCAGCAAAGAAGGGTGCCAAGAAAGCGGCCAAGAAGCGGTAGTTCGAACCAGGACGTTTCAACAGTAACCCTCCACTGGCGCACACCAACTTCTGAGGCCAGCATGGCCTTTCAAAAGGAACGACGAGCACTTCAAGCGAAACTCGTCGTTCCTTTTGTATTCAAAGTCATGATCGCGTTGACACTACGACTTGTATCTGCTGAAGATCGCAACGTCTGGCTGGAACACTTCTGCCTTCCGATCCTGCAATGATACGTATTGCTCTTGTCGAGCCAGAGATTCCACCAAATACCGGCAATATCGCGCGGCTGTGTGCTGCCACTCGAGTCCCCCTTCACATCGTTGGCGTCACCGGCTTTCGTTTGGACGACAAAGCCGTGCGTCGCGCGGGATTGGATTATTGGCCGGAGGTCATATTGCAACGGCACCCAAATCTCGAGAATCTGCTGGAATCGCTGCCCGAATCCCGTTTTGTCTATCTGACTACGAAAGCCGAAAAGAATTACGCTGATTGGGCTTTTAGCCAGGAGGATTGTCTGGTGTTTGGACGAGAAACGCGTGGTTTGCCCGAACAAGTCCTGCGCTCCAACTGGGAGCGATGCCTTACCATCCCCATGCTCAATCCGAATGTTCGCAGCTTGAACCTGGCCACTGCCGTTGGAATAGTTCTCTACGAAGCTCTGCGCCAAACCGGGGCCTTCAAACCGTAAACGATTCACACTACCTTCGCTGAGTACTATTGCAGTTTGAAGCCCACGCAAACAGCCACACGCTCTGATTCAAACCCGCAGCATTCCCTTCGGGAAGCGACTCAACATCAGTACCGGAAGCGGACCGGGGTCCCCGGCGCGGCAGCCGCGCTGGGGTGGTGGTAGCGACCGGCCGAAAAAGGGGGTTATCTGATTCTCCGACGTTCAGTTGTCAGTGGCTCGTCTCAATATGTCAAACCCTGGTTGCACTG
>DATBRN010000231.1:0-13603 GCA_036560225.1 Pyrinomonadaceae bacterium
GGCTGAAAGAACAGTTGCGCCGTTCGGCGCTCGGGCGGGGGCAAGCCCACCTTCCTAACCTGCAAATTAGCGAGGCTTGAGTCACCCTTCCTAACCGGCAAACTGCCGAGGAGTGTGCCACGCTTCCTACCTGCGAATTACCGCACAACCTACTTGACGTTTTCCTGGTACCTGTTGCGAACAGGCTCTTACCCATGTATCAAGCAACCGCTTCTCGAAACGCGCGCTGCGACGCCAACGCGGCGATGACATAGCACGCGCTTCCCATTAACATTGCCGCCTGAAATCCCGCCATCAGCGCTACAAAGACGGTAACTATGGATCCAATAACGGACATGATCCCGTTAAGCCCCCAGTAAAAAGGAGGGGCAGGAAGTAATCCGCTACCCGTCCGGCGCAGTCCGCTCGGAAATGGCATTCCCATCACCAGGCCCAACGGCGCGATCAGCACGATAGCAACCGCGATCCGACCCCAAAGCGGAAGCCATAACAATGTGGGCACGAGCCGTGGCAACGCGATCGCTTCGAGAGCTCCAATCGCGGCGACGGTCGTGCATGCCACCCACATCGGCAGGCGCCGGCTCAGCGCGCTTCCTATTCCACCCATTGCGAGTAGCGTGAAAAGCAGGACCGAGAGAGTAAAGATCGGGTGGCCCACCAGGAGGGTCAGATTCTGCAGCAGCGCGAGTTCCACGGCGATAAAGCCAAAACCCAGGGCTGCGAAGTAAATCAAGGAACCGGCGTATGGCCCAATGGTTACCCGTCGCGGCCGCCCAAAGAAGGCAAAAATCGCCAACATCCCCATGCTCGGTCCCAACAACCACTTCAAGAGAGATTGGGCAATCGATCCGGGCATGCGGAATGGGCGCTCAATAGCAAAATAAAATGGACTATCATCCCAAACCGGCCCCACAAATCGTGGCGACCTTTCTTCGTATTGAGCCAGACTCTTTCGGCCCGCCAGTACATCCCCAAGCAATGAGGGAGTAGGCCCTCCGGGCATAATGATTGGTTCAGCCAGATTCCAGTGCTCTTTAATTTCTGCTGTTTCGGCAGCAGTGAATGGACGCTTACGCAGCATGAAGAGCATTTGGGGCGGCTGATCAGACAACGGCCGTCTTTCGATCAGCGTTACGATTCGTTGAGAAGCCGCGTCCGGTCCCAGGTTCGCTACCGAGTTAGAAACCAGGCGCGGAATGTCAGAATCCCATCGCAGGATGACCAGCATTCCGTTATCCGTGAGGTGATCGTAATAAGCGCGAAAAGCCTCAACCGTGTACAGATAGTTTTCCGAAAGCGATAGACCGCCTGAAGCCACCGAAGCCCACGAATCAACAAATCCAAGTAGAATGATGTCGAACTTTTGGTTTGTTCGGCTGATGAAGTTCCGGCCTTCACTCTTGATCGTTTCGACGTCGGGCCGGTCATACAAATTGCCGGCACGCGCGCCATAATTGCGAACAAATCTCAGCATCAGCGGATTCATCTCGACCGCTGTTACCTTACGACTGCCCGACGCGAGCGCAGCGACAACGTCAGGTCCACCACCCGGTCCGATGATGAGCGTCTCGGCATTGGGCACCAGTCGGAAGGGAAGCGCCCGGAATGAGTCGCGCAGGTCCTTCGCGCTTTCAAGACGCCCATCCCATTCGCGAACGTTGGTCCAGGCATCCGAATCGATGTAGAGCCGCGCTAAGTCGTTCTCCCCGATGCCTTCCACGGCATCGATTCGCGAGTAGGCATTCCATCCCGTTTGCGTAATGCGGGCCGCGGGAGCTGCGACCATCTGGCGGCGCATTGCTTTTGTTGTTCCGGGCACAACCCGCAGCATTCCAAACTTAATGGCTGAGAAAGCCGCACTGGCTGTTAGCAGCACAGCAACAATCGCCGCGATACGGACTGCCTGTGGCGCCTGCGACTGCTCTTCTCGCGTCTGCCTGTCTGTTGTAAGACAGACCGCGGCAATCGCGGGCGCGATCGCACCCGCTACCAACGCAGCTTCGCCGCCCAGCCAGTGCAGCAGCAGTGTCACTAAAACTGCGCCAATTGCGGCGCCCAACAGGTCGGCAAAGTACAAAGAACCAGCCACTGCCCGATGAAGATCGAACACGATCGACAAAGCCATTCCGGCCAGAAAGAAAGGAAGCAGAGGGGCCAGGAAGTACAGCGGCAGCCGGTCCATTTCAAATGGAAATTGAACCAGCAGCCACAAGCAAAGAGGAATAGAGGTGGCATAAAGTGCCGCGACCAGCGCTGCAGTATCCATGGACAATCGCATCTTTTGCTTCAACAGGTGGACAGTAAAGCCACCCAGTCCCCATCCAAGCAGCGCCACTGAAACGGCGACGAATGCGAAGTGGTACCAGACACTGGCCGAGTAAATACGAGTAAGCCCGACTTCGAGTACAAGTCCGGATAATGTGATAAGGAAGACGCTGAGCCGTGTGCGCATGGCGCGCTAGTTAAGGCTAAGTGGGCAGAAAGGTCAAGCTGAATTCTTTGGTCCTGCGAGTTATTATTTACCGCGCGTTCGCTTCCTTCTGCAACTATCCGTTTGAAGATCTCGCAAGCAGGAATTAACACTCAACTCCAACCTGCAAATTAATGCTGCTTGAGTGGTTGAATTCTCCGGAATTGTGAAACAACCTTCATGCCAGTTGGTAGTTTAGTACGACATTGCCGTTTTCGAAGGTCCGCGAGTTTGTGCGCTTCAGATTGATCTTGTCCTTGATGTCCTCGAACAAAGTTCTTCCCGCGCCCAGAACGATTGGGTTAAAAACAAGCTGGTATTCATCGATCAACTTCGCGTCAGACAATTGCGAAACAATCGTACCGCTTCCGAGAATCACCATGCCTTCGCCCGGCTCATTTTTCATCCGCCGTACTTCTTCAACCATGCCAGTCTTCACCAACCTCGTGTTTTTCCATGATGCTTTGTCCAGCGTCCTTGAAAAGACGACCTTCTCCAGGTTATTCATCCCTTCCGCTACTTCAGGCATCATTTCCTTCGCAGCGGGCGTGGGCCAGAAACTCGCCATCATCTCGTAGGTAACACGTCCGAACAATAAAACGCCTCCGCCTTTTGCGTTCTCGGCGGCAAACGCATCCCACTCGGGATCGCTCTTATGAGCCCAGCTCATGTCGTTGTTCTTGTCAGTAAAGTAACCATCCAACGTGACATTGTTGAAAACGACTAGTTTCCTCATGAGTTTCTCCTCAGTAATGTTGGTCTATTGACTACCACATCAGAAATGCGGTCGATTGATCTCGTCCATCCGTTAGTCGTATGCCGAAATTGACACAATTGCGTTCGTACTGGTGACCGTTAATAGCATCCTTCGAATCCCGTGTCTTGAAAGCTCTTTGTCCGAAACACCAAAATGCAAGAAGATCGCGTAGGTTGCAATACTTGGGTATCTGGTTCCCGCAAGGATTCGAACGCGAACCAACAGATTATGAGACGGGTCGAGGGACATCAACACGGACAGAGCAATCCGATGGAGCAGTATTACCGAATCCGCAACTGCCAACGTTATGACGTCCCGTTACCTAGGTAGGCGTTAACCGAGTGAATTGGTAGCTCGTGAGGCCTTGTCAGCTTTTCCCGTTTTCCTAGCGTGCGTGTCCAGAACACTTCTGACTTTCAGTGTCAGCGCTTCAGGTGTAAATGGTTTTTGAATGAACTCGAGCATGTCAGCCAACAGTCCATGACGGACAATCGCGTCATCAGTGTAGCCAGACATATAGAGCACGGGCAGTTCGGGGCAACTGACCGCAACGCGTTCGGCCAGGACGCGGCCACTCATGCCTGGCATGATGACGTCCGTAAGCATCAGGTCTATCTTTCCGGCATGTAGTCGGCAGAGATGCAGTGCTTCTTCGGCTCCCTCAGCCTCGAGCACTCGATAACCCTTTGACTCCAGAATCAAACAAGTAATGTGCCTCACGATCGCTTCGTCTTCAACGAGGAGAATGGTTTTGTGGCCGCCAAGCTCAGCGTCAGGCGACACTGACTTGGACTTCTCCGGGAGGGTTTGTTCGGCGAGGCGTGGCAAATAGACTTTGAAGGAGGTCCCCTTTCCCACTTCGCTATAGACCCAAATGTAGCCGCCGCTTTGCGTCACAATACCGTAGACAGTTGAGAGGCCCAGACCGGTGCCCTTGCCGGCCTCCTTGGTCGTGAAGAACGGCTCGAACATGTGAGTTTGCGTCTCCTTATCCATGCCACAGCCAGTATCGGTAACCGCCAGCATTACGTAATTCCCGGTTTCGACCGGAGCGTGTTGCAAGGTGTAGCGTTCATCGAAAGTTACGTTGGAAGTCTCGATAGTTACTTTGCCGCCTTGAACCATGGCGTCGCGAGCGTTGACAACAAGGTTCATGATGATCTGCTCTACCTGACCGGGATCGGCTTTCACTCGGCCAAGATCGCTCTTAAGATTGGTGGCCAGATCGATGTCCTCACCAATCAAACGCCTGAGCATGTCGTACATGTCTCGGACAACCAGATTCAGATCCAGAACCTTTGGTTCGAGGATCTGCTTGCGGCTGAAGGCCAACAACTGCCTCGTAAGCGAAGCTGCGCGATCAGAGGCTTTCTTGATCTCTTCCAGGTGGCCACGAACCGGGTGGTCCTCGTGGAGTCGCCTTAATGACAGATCACTGTAACCCTTGATGGCCGTCAGCAGGTTGTTAAAATCGTGGGCCACCCCGCCCGCCAGTTGTCCAATCGCTTCCAGCTTTTGTGACTGTTGCAGCTGCGCCTGGCTGGTTCGTAAAGCTGCTTCGGCGCGCTTGCGTTCAGTGATGTCCCGTGCAATGCCCTGTACGCCGACAGGTACACCGTTCTCAATAATTAGCGTTGTGCTGACGTCGAGTTGTACTGCGCGACCATCCTTCGCTCGGAAGGTAACTTCGTAGCTGGTTGAATCAGTCTGACGAGACAACTTTCGTTTAGTCATCATGCGCATCTTTTCTATGTCCGCGGCAGAAAAGAGTTGAGAGAAATTCATCTTCAGAACTTCCTCGAGAGAGTAGCCTGTCACGGCCTCAGCCACTTTGTTAACGGAAGTAAAATTCCCCGCCAAATCCTGCGTGTAGATAATGTCGTTGGCGTTTTCGAACAGTCGGCGATAGCGCTCTTCGCTCTGGCGCAGGGCCTCTTCCATTCGCTTTCGCTCGGTGATATCGCGCGTGTTGACAATGCTGACGAGTTCACCCTTTTCATCGAGGTGACTCTTCCCGATAGACTCAAACGTCAGTAAAGAACCGTTCTTGTGAATATATCGATACTCGACCGGCCCAACCGTCGCCTGTGAGATAATCTTCGGCGCCAATAAAGCTGTGACTTTTTCCAGATCATCGGGGTGAATATGCGCAAAGGCGTGGGAACCAACCAATTCCTCCGGTTCATATCCGGTAAGGCGGGCCACCGAGGGACTCTCGTAAACAGTCGTGCCGTCGACCGCAATGATCGTTATGTTGTCGGAAGCATTTTCGATGTAGGCACGGAAGCGGTGCTCGCTCTCTCTGAGCGCTTCCGTCACACGCTTGCGTTCGGTGATGTCGCGGGCAATAGTCGAGGCACCAACTAGCTGCCCCGCGTCGTCCTTGATCGGAGAGACGCTGACGGAGACCTGTATGCTGGCGCCGTCCTTGCAGACGCCGACCGTTTCGAGATGCTTAATGCTTTCGCCGCGCCGAATTCGCTCATGAATCACTGCTAATTCACTGGCGCTCGCCGCTGGGAAAATGAGAGAAATCTGCTGCCCGATTGCTTCTTCAGCGGTGTAGCCGTACATCGCCTCTGCGCCCGCATTCCAACTCGTGATTTGCCCGCCGAGAGTCTTACCGATGATCGCGTCGTCGGACGACTCGACGATGGCTGCCAGAAGAAGGCGTGTTTGGTCAGCACGCTTTCGCTCAATCAGGTAGGCAACTCTGGCAACCAGTAGCATGGGGTCATAAGGCGCTTCCAGGTAATCATCGGCCCCTGCCTTCAACCCTTGAACCGCGCTCTCACTGTCCTTGCGAACGGCGCTGACTAAGAGAATAGGGGTTCTCTTCAGCTCCGCGTTCTCGCGTATGAGGCTGCACATTTCGATGCCATTCATGCGCGGCATTGAGACATCGCTGATTATAAGATCCGGCCGCTCGGCTAAGGCGACTTCGTATCCCTCACATCCATCTTGCGCTGTTATGACGTGGTAGCCCGACTGCCCAAGAAAGGTACCCATTAGGTCCAGCTGATCCTGAACGTCGTTTACTATCAGCACTGTGTCGCGCAACCTCTCAGGCGCATTCCTGCCGCCAATAAACGACTGGTTCCGGTTTCTTGAATCATCTTTCCGACGATCAGACGTAAGGTAACCTGCGCTGCCTTGTCTGGTTTTGCCGGAGATTTTGTTGCTGGAAATGCCCATCTTGAATCTTCCGTCACAAGCTAGATACTCTTCGGCCTTTAGATTGCGAGTTGAACCGTGATCGTAATTCTTCGATGATCTGTCTCACCTCGGAAATTTCAATTGCCTTATCAATAAAAAAGTCAGCCCCCGCCTGCCTGCACTTCTTTCGATAAGGCAGGGACGATTGATTGGTTAACATGATGACTACCGGAGCGAGATCTTCTTTTTTGATCTTCATCAGCACATCAATCCCGCTCCCACCCAGAATATTCACGTCCAGTGTGACTACATCCGGCAGCTGCGCTGTTATTGCTTCCAAAGCTTCCTGAACGTTGCCTGCCTGACCAACAATTTCCACTCCCTGTACCTCACTGATCATCTCGATCAATTGGCTGCGGAACAGATGTGAATCGTCAGCGATGAAAACTTTCATGCGCTCCTCAAACGACCGAAAGGTAACTAATGCGGCTCTTTCCAATGCCCTTTTCCGCGACCGCCAAACCTTGTTTGCTCACCTTCAGGGAAGGGTTTATAGGGACCGAAAGCCTTCGGATAATAGAGCGAGTAGCCCGCGACGGAATATCAGCGGCACGCCGATTCTTTGGTTCGTGTCGGGGATAATCGGAGGTCCAGTTAGATCTCAGGGAGAGTTCCACTTGGACTGTAGGCCGTATCAGTGTTTGTCCTACAGGCCACAACCTTAATCTTCTAAGTATCTTTGTGGTGAGTGATTTAGGACAGTCATCCACCACAAAGGCTCAGAGAACACGGGTCGCACAGAGAGAAACAACAAATTATAACACGCCTTACTATTCCCTGAGCTTGTTCTGAATTACGTAGTAGGTTATCTCTGCGTTAGTACGCAGACCCATCTTTTCGAGAATCCTCGCGCGATACGTGCTGACAGTCTTCACACTGCGCGCGATAAGATTGGCGATCTCACTTACCGTCGTGCCGAAACCGATCAGGCACATGATTTCAAACTCTCGGTCCGAAAGTCGCTCGTGAGGCGCAAGTTCCATGCCATTATCAACGTTCATGACCAACATCTCGGCCAGGGTTGGGCTTGCATACTTTCCGCCCTGAGCCACTTTTTTTATGGCTTTGGCGAGTTCATCCGGTTGACTGTCTTTGGTTATGTAGCCGGCGGCGCCTGCTTTAAAAGCGCGTCGAGCATACTGAGCTTCTGAATGCATGCTCAGAATTAAAACCTGGAGTCCCGGGCGGATGGACCTTAGATCCTTCATGACTTCTATGCCGCTTCGATCTCCCAGGGTAATGTCCATGACTACCACATCCCATTCCTGCTGGCGCACAAGCCGAGCCGCTTCCTCTGCGTTACTCGCCTCCCCAAAAGTTGCCATTTCGGGACGGCCCTCGAAGAGAATCTTCACTCCGTTCCTGACAATCGCGTATCTGACAGGGAGAGGAATACTACCTGGTAGGCAACATTGTAACGCTGATCTAAAGTGGCGGAACAGAGTAAACAGGTCGGTGTCGACCTGATCACAACTAATACTAAGGCGATCGTCTTGATATAATCACCATCAAGCAGATCAGGTAGACATGCGTATTCTCCTGGTGGAAGACGAGCCGAGTGCAGCCCTGATGCTGGCAAAGGGCCTGCGCGAGCAATCTTATGCCGTCGATATTGCCGCAGACGGCGAAGTCGCCCTCTACCAACTCAGCGTCTGCGATTATGACCTGGTCATCCTTGACGTCATGCTTCCTCACAAAGATGGGCTGCAGGTATGCCGTGAAATGCGTGACCTCGACCTATCAACCCCGGTGCTCATGCTCACTGCGCGTGACGCCGTTGATGATCGAATCGCCGGGCTCGACTCCGGTGCTGACGATTATTTGATCAAACCGATCTCCTTCTCCTCGCCGGGTTACAAACGCCGCGCATCCTGCCAGACGTTGAACACGTGTATTACCAATACTGTATCTATACTTCGGATCCTCGACGTATCAGCCGTCGGGCAGTACGCCGCGGAGTAGATCTCGAGACAATGCACGTAGACGTCTGCTCAGGTTTGCGGCTGTTCAGGGCTCTTGGCGCCCACTGTCCCGGCGCGGACGCAACCAGGGCGGCGCTGCAACTCCCAGTCTATTCACGGCTACGTTCTTCAGACGTCGAACGAGTGTTATACGTTATGCGGGACGTTACCCGTGACCTCGCTCCTTTTGGGGAAACTGAGCCAGAAGTTTCGAGAAGACCAGTTGCGGCCAGCTGCAACGGGGTACGATAAACGAATCTCTTGAATATTCTTATCGCATCGATATCCAGCATCTGGACAGTGGTGCTGTGTCTGTTAAGCGAGCAGTCACTCGGGATGCGTTTATTGCCCAAGTATGGATACTTCGCTGTCCTACTGGCCGCATTCTGGGAAGGAGAAGCGATCTTGATCGCAGCGGGTACGTTGTGCGGGGCCGGCTACCTGGATTGGCGACTCACGATTCTAGCCGCTGCCATCGGTGGAGCGGCAGGGGATCAGATCTATTTCTATGCGGCTCATGAACGAGCCGCACGCCTGATCAAAAAATCCAGCCGCCTGAGACGCTGGTATCCAAGGGTGCAGCAGTTTGTGCTCAAACACGGCACGGTCGCCGTGTTGTTGTCGCGGTTCGCGGCAGGTCTGCGCATTAGCATCCCACTCGTGTGCGCCACTGCAGGAATGTCACCAGTCAAGTACAGTCCGTTAAACTTGATCAGCGCCTTTGCCTGGGCTTCTTTCTGGGTGGCAATTAGCTATCAGGCCGGCGCTAGACTGTAGCCAGGGAGTTTGGGAAGCTAATCAGGCTTGCTTACGCAAGGAATCTTGAAGACAGAGATTCAGGGAGCCATCCTCGAAGAATTTCTGATTGCGTGTGGACAGGGCAGCACCAGCAAGATCATTTAACGCGCAGTCTCTCATGACGGCTTTGCCCGGATGTGCTGCCGAAAGTATATAAGCGGGAAGCGCGATCATGAGGGCCGAATTTAGTTGCCTGCCTTGCTTATGCGCAGTTATCACCCGGATCCTGATTGTAGCGATTGCGATAGCGATGTTTTGCTCCGCGGCGTTCGCTCAATCGCAAACCGGAACCCTGGTTGGACTTGTTCGCGACCCGCAGCACCAAGTGATAACCGGCGTTGATATTCAACTTTCTCGCGTAGATGTTTCGCAGCCAGTCTCTCACACCATAACGGACACGAAGGGTCGCTTCAAATTTTTGGGGCTGCCTGCGGGTGTCTACTCACTGGAACTGACTGTCGCGGGTTGGCAGGGCCAACACTTCTCTCACTTGACTATCGACGCGGCACGTACGTCGGATCTCAACATTGTGCTCCTGCCGGCTCCTCCGGCTCCCAGCAAACCAATTCAGTCGCTCCAATTACTCGATCGAGATGTATTGGTCGGTAGGCGGTTTGGAAAAGTCTCTCTGCACGAGCTTCCAACCACGCGAAGAATATGGTCGCTCGTCGAGAACCAGGAAACCTCGACCGTAACGGACAGGCTCGACACTGGGGGTCTTGAGACGGGAACGCCCGAAGTCTTTGGCACTCGGGGTGTTTCATGGACCGAGAACCAGTACAGTCTGAATGGTTTTGATGTGACAGATCCGTATCTACCAGGCCTCATCCTGACTGATCCTGACTTTGACGCCCTCGCTGATGTGGCTGTGATCAGATCCGCAAAGCCTGCCTGGTATTCCGGCTCCGGTGCTAATTTCATCTTGACTGCGCCGGAAACACCGGCAGATCTCCACGGAGCGGTCCGCGTGTTCTTTTCTAATCACGCATTGCAAGCCGATAACCTGGACGCGCGTCTGGTCAAACTCGGGTTTCCGGGACCGGAGCGTTTGCAGCATCTGGTCGATGCAAGCGGACAACTCTCCGCGAGATTGCCGATGAGACAGGCTGCCTGGCCGTTTTTCATTTCGGTCTCCACCCAACAACTGTCAAAGACCCTGGGTGGCTTCACAGCTCCGATTAATGCTCATGTCTATCGCTTGCTGACACAACTTACGCCTTACCGACACGGCAGCAAACAATTAAGCCTGCTCTATGCGGGCCAACACGTTTTTAATTCCAGCGAAGGCGCTGACCCACGCAGTGCGCCAAGCGCGACTCGTCGAGGCAACGACAATTTCCATCAGTTTCAGGTGCGCTGGTCGAGTCTGCCGGGTACATCCTCCACATCGGAGCTTGGCTTTGGGGTTGCTCACGCTATCCTTTCATCAGGGATCCAGCCGGGTACCTTAACCACCAGCACAATAGATTTGCCTCAGTTAACCAGGACGGGCGCAGCGCCATTCTCGTTTGCAGGTACACGCACACGCTACCAGGCAAACGCTCAGATCCACGTGGTCCACACTGGAACATTTGGAAGTCACAGCGCGGTCTTAGGTGCGACATTCGATCGAAGCGACATCACGAATCGCTGGAATGCACCGGGAGGAATCGAGCAGATCCTGGTTGAAGGTGTGGGCGCCGAGGTAGTGCGGTGGAATACCCCTACTCAGGCTCGTCAGCACGTGAGGGACTTTGCGTTCTTTGCCCAGGACGCGTGGCGACCCGCCGAGTGGCTGGCCATTCCCGTTGGCCTGCGCCTTGAAAACTCGACCGGTCAGGCCTCCGCATCAAGTAATCGGATCAACTGGACCACGATCGAGCCGCGCGCCGGCTTTGTAATACGACTGCCTGTAACTGGATCTGTTTTACGAGGCGGTTTTGCGCGCTACGGACATTTGTTGCAGGGCCGCTATCTTGATTTCGGAAACGCACTTGCGCTTGGTGGACAAGTGCTTCAATGGCAGGACGCCAACGGTGATCGACAAGCCCAGCCGCCAGAGATAGGCCGGTTACTGCGCGTCTTTGGTGGTCCATATTCAACCGTCACTCAGAGACTTCGCCGACCTCTTACCGACGAAATTACAGTGGAAGTGACAAAGCAATTTGGAGGCCGCCTTGTTACTCGCGTGCGCTTTTTTCGCCACGACGATCGTCACCTGGTTGCTATTCTAAATTCGGGTGTGCCTTTTTCGAGTTACGTTCCTTCGCCGGTTATAGACCCCGGCAACGACGGAATCCCTGGCACTGCAGACGACCAATCACTGACGCTCTTCAACCGGAGGCCTTCGGCGCTGGGTAAGGATTTCTTTGTGCTTACAAACCCACCCAGCTATCGCGGCAGTGATAAGGGCTTCGAGATCGAAATGCTCAAGCCCTTCGCTCGCCATTGGGAAGCTGCAGGCAGCTTTACGGCGATGCATACTTCTTACCCGACCAACCCCGGCAATGGCGTTTTTCAAAACGATCCTGGATTCATTATTACCGACCAGTCGGTTTTTGGCGCATCCAACGCCGATCCGAACACGCTCTTATTTGCAGCGGGTAGGACATATTTCGATCGCGGCTTCACTGGAAACCTGAGTGCGTATTACGAGGCGCCCTATGACGTCCGGCTGGGAGTCGTGGCGAGATATTATGACGGACTGGTGTTTGGACGGCTCATGTTTGTTAACGGATTCGAGCAAGGGCCATTCTTCGTGCGCGCCACGCCGCGAGGAGACTTTGGCGCCTTTCGGACTCAGTTCAATTCAACTCTGGATCTGCGCGTGGCGCGAACCTTCGATATAAAGCGGAGCAAGCTTTCCGTTGCTGTCGATGTCTTCAATATTCTCAACTTCAACAGGAACACTTTGGAATCCGATCTCACCAGTCCTAATTTTGCAAAGCGGATACCATTAGCGATCCAGGCGCCAAGAATAGTTCGGCTTGGGTTGGGTTGGGAGTTCCGGTGAGACTAAACCGGCTGGAAGTGGTTTAGCGTTGGCGAGTCGCAATCGTGACCCGCGAATAGACCCCTCGGGAACATAATTGTCTATTCGACGATCGACTTGCTATTACAATGTTTGGCTTACGCGTTCGGTTCTATTTTTCTAATGCAGGAATGAAGCCACGCTATCTGAGGCTGAAACGAAATAGCAGAATTATTGATCATGCGTAATAATCCCGGAGCAGGAGTGATTATCGAGTTACCGCCAATGAATAGTTGGGCGCGTAAACGACCGGGGTCCACATGACGCGAGCAGAGATTTCCAGCATCTCACCCTTTTTCATCGTAAGCGACACACCGTCAGCGCTTTCGTTTTACCGGGATCGACTTGGGTTTGAGATCACGTTCCAGGAGCCCGCTGACGCGCCCTTCTTCGGCATCGTGCGCAGGGGAGGTGCGATGATCATGCTTAAGGACGTTGGTGTAGATCCACTGCCGAACTACAAGCGAGAGCCTGCGGCCCGCTGGGACGCTTACCTTTATGTTCCAGACCCTGATGCACTGGCGGCCGAATTTGCTTCGCGCAATGTCGAGTTTTCCGAGCCACTGAAGGACACCCATGACGGCTTGCGTGGTTTCGAGCTCAAGGACGCGGACGGCTACGTCTTATTCTTCGGCCGCCCTCGGTGATGAGCGTCAGTCCATATGAGGCACATGAGCGTTTCCCGCGGCAGATCACGCCCAACAACGCGCTGCAGCCGACGTGCGAAGGACGCACGTAGCTGAGCGCAGACCTTAGACCGCCTGGAGTAAGCATGCGAAAGATTGTTGTGTACATCGCCACAAGTGCTGACGGCTTCATTGCTCGCCCCGACGGCAGCGTTGATTGGCTGCATCGTCCACGGACGGCTGGTGACTACGGCATGGGAGCATTCCGCCGATCGATCGATTCGATCGTGCTTGGGCGAAAGACCTATGAGTTCGGCCTTCAGCACGGGGCCCGATTCGGGACGCAGCCCAAACACTACGTCTTTTCCCGAAATGCGACTGGCCTAGTCAGGGCTCCTGGAGTGGAGTTCGTCAGTGAAGAGCCCGCGGCGTTCGCGAAACATCTCCGGGCTCAGCGGGGCAAGAACATCTGGATGATGGGCGGTGCTGCACTGATCGGGGCATTCGTCGACCAAAACCAGATCGACGAGTTCATCATTCATGTAATGCCAACGCTCATTGGGGAGGGCATTCCACTCTTGGGGCCTGGGCGGCGAGAAATTCAGCTGAGTCTCCGCTCCTGCAAACATTTTTCAGACGGGGTCGTGCGCCTTCACTACTTGGTGGCAAAACGGACGCAAGGTGAGACCAAGGGCAAACAACGGGGGGTCTAACAAGGGCATGGAGCCGGTGGCGCAAAGACGCGCCGCGGCTCATGCCCAGGCC
>DATBRN010000232.1:0-4518 GCA_036560225.1 Pyrinomonadaceae bacterium
GTTAGGTTGATCTGGTCCATGAATTAGAAAAATGGTCAGGTTTTCATAAGTGTACGGCCCTGACAGTTCATAGTTGCTGACTGCCGCTTCCGGCTTGGCGTCAGGCGGTTTTGGGGTTTGTGATCGCGGTCGGGAAAGCTTGGCGACGACGATGCCTACGGTGAGAGTTAAGACTGCAACCAAGAGTACGAAAGTCTTTCTATTCATAACTCCTCCCTGAACAGTCGAATGGTCGTTATTTTCTTTTTGCTACCCCTATGAACGAATCACATAACTAATCTTGCAGATATTGCTTTAGACACTCGCGCTGCGGGAAAGTTCCTCGCTATCGCATCACGCCAGGATGAGCAAACATCTGATCGTAGTAGGAGCGGAGGGAAGGGCGCCGATGACTCAACAATTAGTTTTGGCTGTTTTGATATCGTGAGGTTGAACGAGTTTGTCTGTACGTGTGTATCTCCGGGATCACCCCGTTTATTTGGCAGACATCGTAGCCTCAAGAGCGCGGTCGCGACCTGCGCAGTAATCGCGCGCCGTCATGTTCGCCAGAATATCCGGTGCCGCGTTGGTGATACTCAGGTCAGTCTCGGTAACGAGGTATTCCCTGAATTCAGGTCGTTCGATGGATGACATGCTATGAAAACGATCAGCGTAATGTAGTGAAAGTTTGGAATTGGGAGTCAAGACATTGCCACCCTCTGACCAAAAATCCAATTCATCACCGACCGGCTCGCCTACCAGGATCGCATTTGCTTCCTGACGCAACTGCAACGCGTGAAACAGTCCGGCGGAAAAGGTGGCGCGACCAACGATTACATATACCTTGATCTGGCGTTGTTTCGCATAAGCGGCGAGCCGGTCGATGAAAGGCTTGCCGATACTCAAGTCGCCACCGGTGTTGAACCTCACGTCAACCACAATCTTTTCCACCACTGTCGATTGAAGCGAGGCAAGAACCCGCTTCCCAAATTCGGCCAACGACTCACCCGATGGCGCGTTGGCTGCTCGATTAAACTGAACGTAAAAGAGCCGCCGCTGGGACAGATATTGCGACCAGTATTGACGCTCGGTATTTTGCAGATACAACGGCAAGCGACCGGGCATGATTGATAGGGCGCTTAGCCATGTACCGTCGTCTCTCGGACGTGTTGGACATAAATCCCACCAGCTTTCTGTCGGCTTGTCTGACCTCCGGAGCGCGAGTGGTTCAAGTTGTCGTTTGCCTTTTTTCCCAAGACGATTGCTGAACTCGATTTGCGTTTTTCCATCGGAACGAATCAGCCCTAACCCGATGAGAACATCAGGGCTGGTCATCGAATAGCCACTCATATACGTCCGCCATGAATTGTTTCCCGCAAATAGTGGCTCGACGCTTCGCTTGACCTGGTCGACCGAGCGCCCGCCGATACGCAAAATTTTTGTGCCCAGCAGTCCAGAGTATTCTGGGGTTGCTCTCACAACATACAGCCCGTCAGCGAACCACCAAACTCGAATGGGGTAGCGACGAAGTTCAGTGCGGTTGCGCAGAAGATAAAGGCGAGTGTGTGCATTCTTCGCAAGGGCAACGGCCTTTGCAAGTGCCACAATGATCTGCTCGTCGGTCTTTTGATCGACGGTTTTCTGAAGTTCGGTGATGGTGTTTCGAAACTGTCGCCGCGCTTCGGGAGTAAAACTACGGTCAAGCGCCAGGAAGGTGTCAACGGCAAACTGCAAATCTTCACGCCATTGTGCAGGTGTTAGTCTTTGCCGCCCACTGGACGCCGGCGACGAGACAACTTTCGTTTGCGCATCGACAACGCCGCAAAGGAAACAACCCAACAAAAGAATCGGAACGAGAGCAGTGACTTTGGTCATAGGATTCTCGCCAATCTTTGTGAACCATTACCACTCAAGCTCTTCACTGGGACCGCGGGCGTCCCGCCCGCCCAGCGCCGCAAGGTGCGAGGATCTCGACAAGAGCTAAACTTTCGACGGTTGTTCGCGCTGCGCGCTCATTGCGGGCGGGACGCCCGCGGTCCCAGTGAAGTCAAGCTAGGCTCATTGCGAAGCGGTGGTTAGATCCTGACAGTCATTCGCGAGCACCGGCGGAAATTAGAAAGTCGACCACAGCGTTGTGTCCGCCCTTTCGGGCCATGTTTAGCGGCGTACGCCATTCTCCCTTTGCTTGCTGGGTAATGTGATCGACCCAAACACGCGCGTTAACATCCGCACCACGGGAGACGAGTAGTTTCACAACAGACAACTGTCCCTCACCGCTAGCTTGAATCAGCGCATTCTCGTCTCCGGCCACTACTTGATCGATATGCGCACCGCGATCCAATAGAAGCTTGACCACATCCTCATGTCCTTCGCGAGCGGCCATGATGATTGCACTACCATCGCCGGGGACGCCGCGGTCAGGATTGGCGCCTTTGTCGAGTAGAAGTTGAACGGCCGCAATATGACCTTCACGTGCAGCTACGATTAGAGGGCTGCCGTCGCCATCGATCGCCGCGTTTACGTCCGCGCCAGCTTCCAGCAACTTTGTTATCTCGCTTATGTCGCCTTCTTCAGCAGCCTCGAGGAGAGCTCGATTCAGTCGGGATGAGTCAGTCGTTGCGTTTTGCTGCTGTGATATGGAGGCGTTGTTGCTGGCCGGAGTGCCCACAGCGCGCACCGGTGCGATCCCCAAGACCACCACTGCCGCAACCATTAGAGCGGCGGCGGTGAACAGCAGTCCAGTGCGACCTCGCGATTGATTACTGTCAAGGATTGCCGATATGCGCCTGGACAAGTCGCTGCGGTTTGCCATTGAGAGGGCCGGCGGCGCCAGCGTGTGCGAGAGTCGTCGCGCCAGCGTGACAAGCTGCTCTGCATAGTCAGCGCGTTCCGCCCCGAGAAGTACGGCATCGTCGCAAGCTCGCTCAGCCTCCAGACAGAGCTGACGCCAAGCTGCCCAAACCATAGGGTGAAACCAATAAAGGGCGCAGACCGATCTTGCCAGCACGTGCACGGCCCAGTCGCCACGACGGATGTGCTCCAACTCGTGAACGAACGCTCGACGAACATCGACTTCGCTCCACTCTCGCGCATCGGCGGGCAGAAGAATCGCGGGGTGCAGTAAGCCGCACGTAACCGGCGCAAGAATGCGGTCATGGAGTAGCACTTCAACCGCGCGGTGGACACCCGCCTCGTCGGCGAGTGCATGAAGTGTAGCGCGTGCCTCCAGCCAGGGGACCGCGCTGCGCCTGGCGCGTCGCAAGCGCCAAAGAGCAGTCGCAAACGGTGCAAAGAACACTGCTGCGCCAATAGCCCAGGCGGCTCGAAAGATGATCGTTCTTGAGATTGAGATTCGCTGAGCACTCGTAGCTTGAGGAGTATCGACGATTCCGGACGCCGGTGTGGTTGAGACTCCTCTCAGCTGCACAGTTGCAGGCGTAGTAACTGAAGAATTCGGCTGCGTAGCCGGAATCCTAAAAAGCACTGCCGGCACCAGCGCAGCCGCGACAGGCAGTGCAAGCAAGACACCAAACGTAGAACTCAGCACGAGGTGACGAACCGAAGCGCGAGTAGACTTGGCTATTCTCGCCGCGGCCAGGCCCAACACCACTGCGACTGTTGCCTTTACCAAAATCAACAGCTCAGCCGAAGAGCCGATAGCGATAGCTGCTTCAGAAAATGTCCTTATCATGACTGTTTCCTCTCTTTGCGAATTAGTTCAATCTCATCGCTAAGTGCGTCGAGTTCATCGTCGGTCCATGTTTCATACCTGAGCAGAGCAGTGGCCATTTGGCCGAGCGAACCGCCAAAGAAAGTACGCAGATGTTGCTGCAGGGCCTTGCGGCGGGCGGCCGCCGGAGGTGTGGTCGGTGAATAGACGTAACGCAATCCTTCTTCCCGGTGCCGCAGGTGGCCTTTCTTTTCAAGTCGCGCGAGCATGGCCCGAATGGCCGACGAAGTGGGTGGATCTGTGAGCCGGATGCGGATTTCCTCGGCTGACGCGCGATTTCCGAGTGCGAATAGAACATGCATGATTTCACGCTCGCGCCGCGTGAGCTTTTCGGTCGGCGGGGCCGGCATTTGCGGTTTCCTCCTATCTGCTACACGCGTAGCATACTGTTACAAATGTAACATGTCAAGAGAAATTTTCTGGAAAGTTATTCAAGGGAGTCCAGACGTAGGTTTGTCAGGAGCGGGGAAGCGAATAGATGCTCCCAACGATGCCAACGCGCACAATTTTTATTCCAAATATCTAACTGCTACAGGGCAGATAGATCAGGCCTTCAGCGAGCAGAAAAAGGCGCAGGAACTGGATCCGCTTTCGGTGAATTTCATCACAAATGTAACAAGAGAACTGTATTTCGCGCGCCGTTACGACGAGGCGATAGCCCAATGCCAAAAGGCCCTTGAGATGGACCGCCACTTCTTTTGGGCGCACTACACGCTGGGACAGACTTACGAGAAACAGGGAATGTTCGACGAAGCAATCACAGCTCTGGAAAGAGCAGTGAACCTCTCACAAGAGGGAGACGCTCTTTT
>DATBRN010000233.1:0-5891 GCA_036560225.1 Pyrinomonadaceae bacterium
TGCCGCGGCTTCTCGCGGCGTCAAAGGCGGCACGAGCCGTGTTTTTACCTCGCCCGTAAGGGGCGCCTTGGCCATAAGTCCGAGCGCACAAACGCGTGTGGATATCCTGGAGTGTGTCATCGCTGATCCGCTTTTGTATCTCACTGAAAACAGCGCGAGTGTAAATCGACTGGGTGCGAGTGAGTCAAATGATGCTGGTTTAGTGAGCGGGGCACAGCACGATCACACAAAGATTTCCGCCGGAAGTCTTACGGAGCCTAATAAGATCACGACAATCTACTTACGGCGATAGATCCTGACGGGCTATCGATTATCGTAAACACATATTAGCAATCAGCTATGGTACTGCGCGGGTTTGTCGCTGAGAGTAGGAGAAAAGTCGTTGCATAGGAAATGCGGACGAGTTATGCTAAGCCTTACGGAACAAAATTCCAAGAGACTAAAAGTCGAGAGAATATATGAGGTTAACCGCGGAGCTACGCCGCCGACTTGAAGATCCCGCACTCGGACCGGATGACCGCGCGCTGCGTCGCGTCGAGTTGTCGAAGAAGTGCGAAGAGGCGGGCGATTTTGAAGCAGCGCGTGAGGCATTGGGAGACCTGTGGCAGGGTGTCGGCGTGCGTCCTCGCGTCGAAGACCTGCGCGAGGAGAGCGCGGTCGGTGAAGTGCTTTTGCGAGTTGGTGCGCTAACCGGCTGGATCGCAAGCTCACAGCAGATACGAAGAGGTCAGGAACAGGCGAAGGATTTGCTGAGCGAGAGCGCGAGTATTTTTGAACGATTGGGCGATTCTGGTCGCGCAGCCGAGGCTCATACCGAATTGGCTTATTGCTATTGGCGCGAGGGTGCCTTTGATGAGGCACTAGTGATCCTCGGGGAGGTCCTCCGTCGTTTGAGTGAGAACGAAAGTGAGCGTCGGGCTCTGGTCATTCTGCGCCTTGCCATCGTTGAAGCCTCAGCCACGCGTTACAACGATGCTCTGCGCATCCTCACCGAGGCCGCACCGCTCTTCGAGACTACAGCCACACACGCGGTGAAGGGAAAGTTTCATAACGAACTGGCTAATGTCCTTAACCAGTTGAGTGTCGCTGAGCGCCGGCGAGATTACGCCGACCGCGCGCTCGTAGAGTATGCCGCCGCCGGCTTCCACTTTGAGGCGGCCAAGCACACACGCAACCAGGCGGCGGTGGAAAACAACCTTGGATACTTATTTTCCTCGCTAAGAGAATTTGAGGAGGCTCATGCACATCTCGATCGCGCTCGGCGTCTCTTCGTCCGTCTCAAAGACAGTGTCCACAGCGCGCAAGTCGACGAAACACGCGCGCGTGCCTTCCTCGCGCAAGGTCGCTACGCTGAAGCAGAAAAACTTGCGCGTCTCGCGACGGGCGTTCTGAGCAAAGGCGGTGAACTCGCGTTATTGTCGGAGGCGTTGACGACGCACGGCGTTACGCTTGCGCGGCTAGGGAGGCACGTTCCCGCGCGCGCTGCTTTCGTGCGCTCCAGGGAAGTTGCTGAGCTCGCAGGTGATCTCGAAGGCGCGGGACTCGCCTTGCTCGCGTTGATTGAGGAGCTAGGCGGTGAACTTACTTTCGCGGAAATACGCAGAACTTACGAACGGGCCGACCATTTCCTTTCTGAGTCGCAGGACGCTGAGGTTCTTACCCGGTTACGCCGTGCAGCGGCGAAAGTGTTTGCCGCTTCCGACCGGAAGGACCAGGAAAGCGACACTAGCCGTTCTCTCGCCGGATCCGGGGCCTCGAGCAGTGCCGGGCACTCAGACGAAAACACCAAGCACAGTTGGCAAAACTTCTCGCTGAAAGAGGAAGTGCGTCAAATCGAGGAACGATACATACGATTAGCACTCGAAGATTCCGAAGGTCGCGTCTCTCACGCGGCGAAGCTTTTGGGCTTTGAAGACCACGGTTCGTTGAACTCGCTACTGAAGAACAAGTATCCGCATCTTCGTGCGGCGCGCCTGCCGCCCACCCCGCGTAAGCGCAGTATTATTCGTGGCTAGTCAAGCGCTTCCGTCAGCCGGAGCCCTCGAAATCAGCACCATCGGAAGAATGTTCCAGAGCCAGATAAACCCCGCTTTTGCAGTGTTTAGTTGTTGACATTCCGTTCGTTTCAGGTAAAATGTCGGCATCCTCCGATGCACCGAAGGTAGCCGTCTAAAGCGGTACGGTCGTGCGGCACCTGGCAAAAAGAATCAAGCGGAATTAGGAGTAAGAACGATGAGACGTCAAGAAGCTCCTCTTCGGTCTGCAGCCGTCGCAGTACTAATACTGGCAATTTTGTCGGGAGCTGTCGCCACACCTGGGACCGGTGGCCGCAAGAGCGGAGCGCGTGGATCGCGCGCGGCGTCTCCAGTAACCCCTGCCGAGGCGTCTGAGCCAAAATCATCAGCGACAGACGACGCTCGGCGCACGCGCTCTGCGGATACGTACCACAGAGCGCCGTTGAGTTTTGAAGCAAATCAGGGGCAAGCGGATCCGTCGGTTAAATTCCTTGCACGAGGTGCCGGCTATCAACTCTCCCTAACCTCGACCGAAGCCGTTTTGTCTCTCAACAGAGAAGCAGGCAGCAAAAACAAGCCATCCGAGAAAGGCTCGAGTTCTCACGCGAACGCTCGGCGGTCGTCTATCGGGGACGTGGTAAGGATGAGGCTCTTGGGTGCAAATTCCAACCCGCATCCTAACGGCGAAGAAGTTTTGCCTGGCAAAGTCAATTACCTTTTGGGGAACGACCCGCGAGCATGGCGCACGAACGTAGCCACTTACGGGAAAGTCAGATATAAAAACGTCTATCAAGGCATTGACCTGGTCTACTACGGGAACCAGGGTGGTTTCGAATACGACTTCCACGTCGCACCCGGCGCAAACCCCGAAGCCATTCGACTCGGCTTGGGTGGCGTCAAGCGTATGCATCTGGATTCGGCGACGGGTGATCTGATCATGCGGCTTTCAGGTGGCGAGGTTATCAGACAGCACAAGCCCGTGTTGCATCAGGAAATAGGAGGTGTGCGCCGCACTGTCGCGGGCCGCTTCGTGTTTCGCGGACGCGGTCAAGTTGGATTTAAGGTCGGCGCTTACGATAAAAATCATTCGCTTGTCATCGACCCCGTGCTCGTCTACGCGAGCTATTTCGGCGGCGCTGGCGATGAGGCGACCGCGGGCATCGCCGTCGATTCGGCGGGCAGTGTTTACGTGACCGGCTCTTTCATTACTTCGCCTGGATTTCCCATCACGCCGAACGCCTTTCAAAAAACGCAGAACAATGCGAACGGCAACGGCGAGGTCTTCATCACGAAGTTCACTCCCGACGGCTCAGGTATTGTCTATAGCACGCTCCTCGGCGGGAGTAGTACCGACACGAGCCAGGGTATCGGATTGGACGCTATGGGGAACGCCTACGTCGTTGGCTGGACAGTTTCGGCGGACTTCCCCGTGCGCAATGCTTTCCAAGCGACGTTGCGCGGTTTCCCCAACGCTTTCATGACGAAGTTAAACGCCACCGGCAGCGATTTGCTCTACTCGACTTTTTTCGGCGGCACCGCCAACTTGGATTACGGAACAGACATTGCCATCGATCCATCCGGCAACGCGTATATCACCGGCAATACCCAATCAATAGATTTTCCGGTCACACCCGGGGCGTTCCGCACCACCCTGGTCCTCCCATTGGGCGCGGGTGACACGGACGGTTTCGTAGCCAAGCTCAACACGAACGAATCGGGGGCGGCCTCGCTGGTCTATTCAACCTTCTGTGACATCAACGCTGCCTTCAGTAATTCGATAGACATCGACGCTGCTGGTAACGCCTATGTCACTGGCAAGGCGCGTGTGCAGAAATTCAATCCGGCTGGCTCCGCGCTCGTTTACTCGTTCACCATACCGGACACAACGGCAAGCATTACTGCCGGACTACACACTACCGATATCGCGGTTGATGCGGATGGCCACGCCTATGTAGTCGGCTTCACGAACTCACCTGGACTCACGGTAGTGAATGGGCTTCAACCTACCAACGGTGGCGGCTCTTTCGATGGTTTTCTCGCCAAGCTCAACCCGTCCGGATCGTCGCTGCTGTACTCCACATACCTGGGCGGTCAAAATCTGGATGCTGCTTCGGCCATCGCAGTGGACACAGCCGGACATGCGTACGTCGCAGGCTATACGGCCTCAGTAGATTTCCCCACCCGCAATGCATTTCAGGATTTCAAAATCGGTTCAACTCTTATCCTCGGAACGGATACTTTTATCTGCGAGATTGACACTAACGCCGCCGGGGCAGCCTCGCTCGTGTTCTCGACTTATTACGGGGCGACGAATTTCGATGAAGCGGCGTCTGGCGTCGCCGTAGACGCGGAAGGAAACATCTACGCAACGGGATTTCCCTTTAGGATCATTTTCACCGGCATCATCCACACGGGTAGGGAATTCATCAGCGCAACTTCTAGCGTGGTGGGCGATGAAACTCGGTTTGACCCCTTTATCTTGAAGATTGCTGACACGAGTCCGAGCACTTTCCGGCTCAGCGCCGAACGGCTCTCTGTTTCAGAGGCGGCAGGGTCTGTTGAGGTGACTGTCCTGCGCGGCGGTGATCTGTCTACAGCGGCAAGCGTTGACTTTGCAACTTTAGACGGTCGCGCGCAGAGTCGCTCTGACTACACAGCGGCATATGGCACGCTCCGCTTCGCACCGGGCGAGACCGCAAAGACTTTCCGCGTGCTCATTACCGACGACATAACCCCTGAACAACCTGAAACGTTTTCCGTCATCTTGCAGGAAAACGTGACGGGTGTAGCGCTTGCCGCGCCGACCGTGGCAGAGGTGACCATCCTCGACAACGACACCGTCACGCCTGCGACTAACCCGATTGACAACCGGGAGTTCTTCGTACGCCAGCACTACCTTGATTTCCTTAACCGCGAACCGGATAAGGAAGGTTTCGCTTTCTGGGTTGAGCGGATTGCGTCAGCTTGCGACGGGCAAGCTTCTGAACCGGGATGTATCGATCAGCGCGTTAACGTCTCCGGCGCATTCTTCCAGTCGATCGAGTTTCTGGAAACGGGTTTCCTCGTCTATCGCCTACACAAAGCGTCGTTCGGTTCGTTGCCTCGCTTCACTCCTTTTTTGCGCGATACGCAGGAAGTGGGCCGAGATGTTATCGTTGGCCGTTCCGGCTGGGAACAGCAGTTGGAGCAGAACAAGCAACGACTCATCACTGAATGGGTAGCACGCCCCGACTTCAGGGCGAGGTACGACGCGCTGACAAACGAGCAGTACGTTGACGCCCTGAATGCCAACACGGGCAATTCTCTGACTGTGCAGGAGCGTGACGCTTTGGTAGCTGGACTCAACGCGGCGACTATGACGCGCGCAGAAGTGCTGCGCAAGGTCGCGGAGAACCAGGAGTTCAGCCGCAGAGAGTTCAGCCCTGCGTTCGTTCTCATACAATACTTCGGTTATCTCCGGCGTGACCCTGACGCAGCGGGCTACCAGTTCTGGCTGAACAAGCTTAACCAGTTTGGGGGTGACTTCCGCCGCGCCGAGATGGTCAAGGCCTTCATCACTTCGTCTGAATACCGTTCGCGCTTCGGCTTCTAATTGATTGGAGGCGGTCACCTAGCCCCACCCCCGACCCCTCCCCATTCATGGGGAGGGGAGTTGCCCTTTGCACTCTGCCCTTTGTCATCTGACCTTTTGCTTCGCTAACTCTCTGCGAAATGCCCTCTCCCTGTCAGCCACAAAATTCTTATAGCCAACCGGATCGACAAAAGCCGTCGAGTCACCTGCCTTCAGTTGGGCATATTTGGTTTCCATGTCGAAGTAAGATCCATGAGCGCCCAAGAAATAGTCACAAGGCAATGACTTCAGCAGCTGGAATGTTC
>DATBRN010000234.1:0-7805 GCA_036560225.1 Pyrinomonadaceae bacterium
GGGCGTGCTCGACGCGATCGATGAATTGACCCGCGCAGGTATGCTGGACGCGTGCGGTAGTGACTTCTACGCGCTGACGGAAAGAGGTAAAGGGGCAAGCGCTCAGTCTTGAGGTAGCGGACAATACCTGCCGTACTCGAGTTGGGGAGCGGATCGTGTAGCCCTCCCCCGAAAACTACAGACACGCCCCTCACTCGCTGTTGAGTTGCCGAACAACAACAGAAACTGAAGATAACGAGACCGCTCTTCTTAGTAAATGGCGCAACAGTCACACTGCACGATTACCTAAGTTCTTCAACGTACCCAGACAGACTTCGGGCGACTGCCACCACGACTCCCGGCTCGGGTTTTCAGGCGGAGGGAAATTGAAGGCGATTCCCCATCTGATCCGCAGCTGATTTCTGGAAACAAACAGAGGCGACCCGTGGGCGAACGTTACCATCGTGGGAGACTCAGCCACGCACGGGCCTGTGCTGAGTTCACCAGTTCCGGGTCCGGCATTTGAACGTCTTATTCCAGAAGGGGTGCGCCCAACTCCACTTACTCTTCCCGGTTCCGTGGAGCTGGGCGCTTTGTTTAGAACACAACCGTTTCGGTTTGCAGACACTTAAAATGAGATGCTAATTGCGACCCCCGGGCGGCCAGCATACCTACGGTTGTACAGGTAATACCCGTCATTGTAATAATCGACGTAAACATCGTCGCTTTCGTACCAGTTGTCTCCCCAGTATTCTGGATACGGGTCAACGAAACTGAGCCAATAGCCACCGTACTGGAAGCGCGGATACCCGCCCTCCACCATGAAGGGGAGGCTGTAGACGCGGAACCAGTGGTCCCGACCATAGTAGCGGCGGAAACGGTCGTCAGGAATGCGGTAGCCGTTGTAGCCGCCGCGTTGCTGCCAGGTGCGGTGCTCAGACTCCCAACTGTGGGCGCGATGCTGTTGCCAAACCTTCCTGTGCTCGCTTAGCGATGCACGCTGCGTGCGCTCTGGCTGTTGCTGCCGGGCGTGCTGTTCTTGCTTTTTCTGGTTTTGCCGCTGCTGCTGCTGGACGTGCTGTTCTTGCTTATTCTGGTCTTGCCGCTGTTGCCGCTGGGCGTGCTGCTGCTTGTTCTGGTCCTGCTGCTGTTGCTTGCCCTTCTGCTTTTCGGGCTTGGCCTGCTTTTCCGGCTTGCCCTGATTTTCGGTTTGCTGTTCATGTTGCGCGTAGCCAAAGGCAGTGGCTCCGAGCAGCACGAACAGCAGAACTGCCGTGCTGATGCCTCCAAATCGTTTCATGAGTGCTGCCTCCGTGTATGAGTCTAGCCACAGCAAAGGTGCTTAACTGTCTCCTTTTGACCAGTTTAAGAACGGACGATGTTGCGGCGCGGTTGCTGTGGTCCACGAGCACGCGCAGCGACTAAGGAAAATGGCCGGCGAGAAGCTTACGGCTGTAAGCCGTTAATTCTGCGTCTGCTTCGCCCGCATCGTTGACGCAAAATCGCGTTTACACTCACAACCCCAGCCAAGCGGCAAGCCAGGGTGACGTAGTTGGTGATAACGCCTCCCTAGAAAATCTCTTCTAACTGCTTGGATTAGCATTGAAGCAGGGTTCGAGGATGACTCTGTGCCCGAGTGCTTCGAGGCGTTTGACCAAGCGATTGGTCGCTCGAACGGTGTTGCGTTTATCGAAGTAGTCAGGGCCGAGCTCTTGGCATGTGGTAGCGCGTTGCAGCATGTAGTAACCGGAGGCATTGCCGCAGGGGAACGCGGAGTCGTCGTGCTGCTCCGCAACAGCAATCCCGATTCTTCCGTTTATCAGGCCGTAAACACGTCGGCTGGCCCGCTATTCACGGTTGTTGCGGCGTCGCTAACGAAGTGGCAGGATCGCTTGGTGCGCGGGATAACAGGCTGGTCCTCCTTAGGAGTGACTGTTGCCGCCACTCACGCCCAAGACACTGAGCAAGTTCGTTTGGTTTTGCCAAGCGCGCTGTTCCTGGTCCTTGGATATGGCGCGCAGGGCGCCTCCGCGCGTGAAGCAGTGCGCGGGTTTCGCCGGGGCCCAGCCGGATTGGAAGGCGGCATTGTTAGTGCTTCGCGGCCCATTCTGTTTCCTGACGGGTCCACTGATGTAAGCGCGCTGGCTTGGGAGCGGGGGATGTACAACGCGCTCGCGAGGGCAACCACCGAACTTGGCGAAGCGGTCGCTTAAGGTAGCAATGATCCGTCGTTCAAGTGTCGGCACACGTGCAGAACGTTAAGTCGTTTCTGTGTCGGCAGAATCGATTGACTGGGCGTCTTCTCGCCTTTGGGGTGATTGATTCGACAAGACTTAGAATGTGTCCTTGCTCTCATAACCCAAAGGTCGGTGGTTCAAATCCACCCCCCGCAACCAACAACTCCTAGTCATTCCAACCACTTAGCTTTCCGCCCACAAACAATCGAGGTCCAATTGGGTCCAAAATTCAGGCAGCGTCAGCTGTCAGCAGCTGCCCGAGACGCGCCGCGAAGCGGCGGCCATCTTCCGACATCGCATGCGTGTATCCCCATTGTAGTGCGTGCATCAGACTGCCCCGGTTTTGACGAGTAGCCATCGGTACCTGCTCTTGATCCATAACTGTCGCATTGCCATGGCGAAAAGCATGGAATCCGCAACGCTCAATCCTTAGCTTCTCAAGCAGGGGATAGAGATTGCGCTTCCGTACCGTGTCCGTGTCCCGGGGCGTGCCGTTGCGCGTCGGGAACAACAGACCCAAACGGTTCGATTTCCAGGTGCGAACGTACCTGTAAAGATGCTCCACCAAAAGTGGGGAGATTTCACAGATGCGGTTGCCCTTTTTCGACTTCACCGTCTGGATCTTGCCGTGCCATACGCTTTGGGAGATTCTTATGGCACCTTGATCCAAAAGCAGATTAGCCACGGATAAAGCACCGATCTCACCGGCTCGTACCCCGGTCTCAGCCAAAATCCAGTAGTACGTTTTGTACGGTTCGTTCGCTGCCACGATTACAGCTTTCATCTCCTCCAAGGTGAGGCAGCGCTCGTTCAACGGATCGCGTTCTGGCAAAACTAGCCCCAGGAACGGATCGTGCTGAACATAGCCCCAAGCCTTCGCCTGGTTCCACATCATGCCCAGGAGCGCAATGAGGTTCCGGATGGACTTGGGGGAGACCGAGGTCTTGCGTGCAATCATGGCCTGTACTCGTTGTGCCGTCAGGTAACAGCTAGAGCGGCCAAACAACTAGTTGAGCAACGCGAGTCAGGAGCATTATGCAAGTACGGTTTTATTTACGTCAAGCATTCGACTTGTGGCGATTGAGAGCGATTCGCCTCGGTGCGGACGTAGCAGTTGGCAACTACTTCCACTGTTTCATCGCAGCGGATGAAGATCTCCGCAACACGTTCCCCAAATTTCACGTGATCGTCCTGTCATCGCGTCGGCGCCCGCGCGGTTTCACTGCGGGCCTTTCCTTCCGGCTCGAATAGCCGACGCTAACGCTTACTCAGGATCTTGTTCGGCAGCGCCTCGGATGGAACTTCGCCGCTAAGCGACTTTAAGAATGCGAGAAGGTCGGTTTTTTCGCGCGTGGTGAGGTGCACCATCCTGATCTTGGAATCAAGCCAAGGGTTCGCATTTCCTCCAGCCGCGTAAAAGTCGATTACTTGCACTAGCGTGTCAAGGCTACCGTCGTGCATGTATGGAGCGGTCTCGGCGATGTTGCGTAACGAGGGCGTCTTGAAGGCACCGCGATCATGATCGGTATGTGTCACCTCGTAGCGCCCGAGATCGGTTGGCGCGCCGTTTCTCACGCCGACGCCGATGTTGTGGAACTCGTTGTCGGTAAATAGAGCAGTGTGCTCAGCAATCGCGTGACACGATGCACAGTTGCCCTTGTCGACACGGCGGAAGACTTCATATCCGCGCTTCACACTCTTATCAACAGCATGTTGATCTCCGCCGAAGTACCAGCGGTCGAATGGCGAACCACCAGCCACGACCCTGCGCTCATACGCGGCAATTGACTTCTCCACCTTATCGAATGTGACTGGACCGGCGCCGTAGGCGCGCTCAAACGCAGTGACGTAACTCGGGTCACTGGTAAGACGCGCCACTACTCCAGCGAGGCTGTGCGCCATCTCGACCGGGTTCTGCACCGGGCCCTCCGCCTGCTTTTCGAGAGTATTCTCGCGACCATCCCAGAACTGGGTCGTGTAATACGCGACGTTGATGATCGTCGGCGTGTTGCGCGTTCCTCTCTTGCCCCCCACGCCTGTGGACACGTCCCCCGCATATGCAAACCCATGGCCGGGGTCATGGCACGTAGCGCATGAGACCGAGTTGTCGATAGACAACGACGCATCGAAGTAAAGGCGCTTCCCGAGAGTGATTGTCTCAATGGTGACGGGATTGTCCGCGGGGACTGGAACCGAAGGCAATCCGAGCGGAGTCGCGATGATTTGCGGCGTACCGATTGGCCTGACCGGTTTGACCGGCTCGCCGCGGTGGTGGACAAGCACCACCACCGCTACGATGGTCGACAGCTGCGCGAGTACCGAGATGATCTTAGGGTTGAACATAAACTCTCCGGTTCATTCCTGTCGCTTGCCCCTGAACAGTGGCCACGGCCGACACCACATGCCTGTCCTGATCGCGCGAACTGCCAAGCCTTCGCCAAATGACTCGACTAACTGCTGCGAGCGGTAAAGCGAGATAGACGCCGGCAAATCCGCCAACGGCAGCGCCCACCATCAGCGTGAATATCGCGAGAATCGGGTGCATCTCCAACTCGCGCCCAAGAACGCGCGGGGCGATCCAGTAATCGATGAGAATTCTCCAGATAGCCAGCAGAGCACCCATCCATATCCAATGACTGTGCATGACGATACCGAAGATGATGATGGTGGTTGCGGCGGTTATCCATCCCGCTATCGGAATGAACTCCAGGACGCCTGCGAGGATTCCCAGGGCCAGCGCGTGGGGGTATCTCAACACGAATAGCGATAAAGACACATACGCCAAGGACAGGCCGACCAGGGTCATCTTCGCGCGGATGTAGTGGCTTAACACGCTGTTGAGCTCACGCAACAAGGATTGCAGCCTGTCGAGATTCTCTTCGGTGGCAAATGCAGCCAGCGCCATTTCAGCAAGCCGTCGTCCGTCAGCTAAAAAGAAGATCGCAAGAATCGGCATGACGGCGCCGGCACTAAGAATCATTGCGGCAAGACTCTGGATCTGGCTCGAAACCTTCCGAATGGTTTCACGGTGTGACGTGAGGAACTCTTTTGCGCGGTGGGTTTGCTCTTCGCTCAATCCATTTGTCTGCCCCACCTCCGTCGCGATCTCGCCGCTGCCCAACCGGTCACTGAAAGAGGCAACGTTCCGCAAGAACACACCAGGCCGGCTGCTTGCTTGCGGAATAAGGACATATACGGTGCCTGCAACAAGGATGAGCACCCCGAGGTAGGCCTCTGCAATGTGAACGCCTCGCGCTTTTCTCCGAAGGATTGAATGGCGATCTAGGAAACTCACGACCGGATCGATCAGGTACGCGAAAAGGATGGACAAGCAAAAGATAGCGAGTACTGCCCGGGCCATATACACGATGCCAAGCACAGACGCAAAGAGTAGTATGGTCAGCAATACGTTTACAGTTTTTCGATCGAGAAATGACATATTAATCTTCTATTCCGGCTTTGCTTCAAGTTGTTGCTTGTAAGAAGCAAGCGCCTTCTCAAGCGAGGAGCGCGTCTTGTCAATTGCGACTTTCCGCACAATTCCGCCCTTGAAGCCAGTCAACCCCGCCTGCCGCGAGCCCTTGATGGTGATCAGGTAAAAACCGCTCCCGCTCGCGTCCTTCGCGCATACAGTGCCATCTAAGGCCGTTTGGAAGTAGTGGCTCGCATAGAGCTGCTTCACGACGACGGCGTAGGCGGGCTCATCGGGAGATGTTCCGTTGTAAGTGATGACTTGAACCACTCGCAGCGTGGGCTTCAATCCGAAATTAACCTTCTCCCAGTAGAAGTCGGACTTGATCTGATCGGATGCAGCGTACGGATACTTGAGCAGGTACCGCTCCAATTCCGGCAGGTACGCGGGCAGCGCCTTGATCTCGTGCAAGAGCGAAGCGAAAGTCTCTGCCACCTGAGTGGGGTGGTTCTTGTCGCGATAGGTGCCGAGCGCCGAATTCCCGCCTTGCTGATAGCGCTGCAGCGCGTCCAAGACCATCCGTTGTGCGAGATGGTTTGCCTTGTCGGCATGATCAGGAGCCGACCAATCCACCGACCTCTGAAACTCTTCCATCGTCTCGGCCGGAAGTTGTACTTCACAGTGGCCTGGCTGGCAGCGCTGAATGTCCTTCAGGTCTGCATCATCGAAAGAGAATCCATCGAGGTCCGCGGGCCGCGGCGGGTCGCTGAATTTGCGCAGCGCGAGGAAGCTCGGAACTTTGCGAAGGGCGTCGACATCGGACGCAAGCTTTAGATACTGTTCGGGCGTTGAATTGATGTAGACAGTGCCGAATACGAAGACCTCATCCGGAACCGGCGACTGCAGCACTTTTGCGATCGCCTTCCCCGAACGGACATCCCGTATCTGCTCGTCACTCAGGCCGGCGAATTCCCGAAAGAACGTCCCCGGCTCGGCCGGCTGGTTGACACTCCGCTGCTCCCCGGCGCGAGCTAGGGAAATGAGCAGCAGAATGAGAACGAGATGTTTAACTTTTGTCATGGTTGCGCGTTCCTTTCCTTCCCCCACGCCTGTGGACACGGCGTCCTCGGCCGAACGTCGTTTTCCCGAGCTATGCGGCGCCCAGCGCTTCTGCGGGGCTGCTGGACTTCAATCCGGCTTTTTTCGCCACGAACAGACCCGCGAAGGAACTGCGCACCTGCGAGAAAACGACGAACCATAGCACCGTGACGACAATAGCGGGCGCCATGTTTTCTGAGTCCAAAAACATGTGGAAGCTCAGGATATTCACGATCACCGGTCCGAGCAGGGTCAGTGCGAGCGGCACATAGCGGTTGCTGAGTAGCAGCGCGCCGCCGATGAGTTCCGTTCCGAACGCGATCACGTAGTAATGCGATCCTAATAAAGCTCCCATGAACTGTCCCGCGAGACCCGGCACTGGTGGATTCGGGAAGAAATGTAGAAACGCGTTGAGGCCAAAGACCGTGAAAACGAGGCCCAGCAATACCCGGGCGATGACAAAGGCATACTTCATAGTTTTTTCTCCTTTTACCTGTAAAGGTTGAATCAATCTGCGAACGTAGGTGGATATTCCTCAAGCGTCATGCGGCTCGGTCGCCGCCCCCGCTTCAGGGTGTGTCCTGCTTGCTTGACGCTTCCATGCTGTGCGCATGGTGGGCGCCATTTGGACCGCCCATGGCCTTTTCGTGGAGACCCTTGTATGTGCGCTCTCTGGCGGCGGCCTCCTCGGTGGTCAAGTGCTGCGCCTTGGGCGCTTTTTCATAGGTGTCATATTCGTAGCCGAGCTGCGTAACACGGTCGGCCGCGCTGACTGGCAGATCGACGCGCTTGCCGCTCCTGTCTCCATATGCAAACGTGCGGTTGAGATATTTGGGATCGGTTGGATTGGTGTGGCCGAGTCGATTCCAGCTTTCCCAAATCCGGTCCAGGTTGGCGTGATGGAGATAGAACAACGGGTCACCGCCAACCGTGGCGAAATCAGCCATATCGCCTCCGACTGCAAGATGCGTCAAGAAATGAGGGTTGGTGTCCAACTTGGGATTAAAGCCGTGGCTGCCCGTTGGCGAGTCGATGTAAAAGTCCTCGTTGAGAGCGTCCAGACTCAGCCAGTCCCGGTA
>DATBRN010000235.1:0-41742 GCA_036560225.1 Pyrinomonadaceae bacterium
GGACTTGGGAAATGGAACTCAAAAAAAGTGGCTCGCAGTCTTCCGGCAAGGGACCGGACGAGTATTTTACAGGCGCCGTACGCATTGATCCTCTGTTCCAAGCACCCGAGCCGGCACGTGTGCTCGGCGTCAGTGTCACGTTCGAGCCCCGAGCTCGGACAGCCTGGCACATCCATCCGCTTGGGCAGACGCTGATCGTCACGTCCGGGTGTGGGTGGGTGCAAAGCGAGGGCGGCCCCAAAGAGGAAATTCGGCCGGGCGACGTGGTCTGGTGTCCGCCGGGTGAGAAGCATTGGCACGGCGCAACATCAACCACCGCCATGACTCACATTGCCATCTTGGAACACCTTAACGGCAAGACCGTCGACTGGATGGAAAAGGTCAGTGACGAACAATACCAGGCCTGACTAAGAGTTGACCAACAGGAAACAGATACGAGGCCGGATTATCTATTGGTGGTACCTAGAAAGAGGAAAACAATGCAGAAACGAAAACTTGGAGATAGCAACTTGGAAGTGTCGGCCATCGGGCTTGGGTGTATGGGAATGAGCTTTGGCTACGGTCCACCGGCAGACAAGCAGGAGATGATCTCACTGATTCGGACAGCAGTTGAACGCGGAGTCACATTCTTCGACACCGCTGAAGTTTACGGACCGTTCATAAACGAAGAACTTGTGGGCGAAGCTCTTGGTCCTTTCCGCGGGCAAGTGGTGATCGCAACCAAATTCGGCTTCGCGCCTGGTCCCGAAGATAAGTCGAGATGGTCCGCGCTGGATAGCCGGCCGGAGCATATCAAACAGGTCGCCAATGGCTCGCTCAAGCGACTCAAGACCGATGTTATTGATCTGTTCTATCAACATCGCGTTGACCCGAACGTGCCAATCGAAGAGGTGGCCGGAGCGGTGAAGGACTTGATTCAGGAAGGCAAGGTCAAGCACTTCGGACTTTCCGAAGCAGGCGTGCAGACGATCCGTCGCGCGCACGCCGTTCAGCCAGTGATGGCACTCCAGAGCGAATACTCGCTCTGGTGGAGAGAACCTGAAGCGGAAGTGTTACCAACGCTCGAGGAACTGGGAATCGGGTTCGTTCCATTTAGCCCTCTTGGTAAAGGCTTCCTCACGGGAAAGATCAACGAGAACACTACGTTCGACAGTTCCGACTTTCGCAACATCGTCCCTCGCTTTTCGCCAGAGGCTCGTAAAGCGAATCAGGCTTTGGTTGATCTACTCAGCAGGGTTGCAGCGCGAAAGAAGGCGACACCCGCTCAAATCGCGCTTGCCTGGCTGCTTGCCCAGAAGCCGTGGATCGTTCCGATTCCGGGTACGACGAAGCTGAACCGCTTGGAGGAGAACATCGGAGCGGCCGCCGTCGAACTTACGGGGGACGATCTACTTGAGATCGATAGCGCTGCCTCGAAGATCAATGTGCAAGGGGCTCGGTACCCTGAAAACCTCCAGCGAATGACCGGTCGCTGAGGGGTACCAATTTGTTCTCAGTAATCTTTCAGTAGCTCATTGAGCAAGGCAACTGCCCAACTGGGTTACGTAACATTCTGCGTCATAAAAGACAAAGGTCGCTCTCGTCGAGCGGCCCTTTTCTTTCGCTTCTAAAAGATATTGGCTTCCGACAGTAGACAATCTTCGCAGCCTTTTCGCCGCTCCTACAATCGACCTGAAGATGACGTTTGATCGGCTGCGGCAAGATGGATACACCCTCTAAGATAGGATGGTAGGTCTCACATGATTAAACTTGAGCGATTGCGAATCTATAAGGCTCTGAACAAAAAGGGTATCAATGTTATAAACATCGATACCCTTTTTTGTTCCTAAACCTCAGCGCTTCTGTTATTGCGGAGCCGAGGCAAACGCAACATCGGTAATCAGGAGAGCGCCCTGGAATCTTTGGTCGAAGGTGAATTGAATGGATCGAATGTTTTTCAAGTTTACGCCCGCAAATGCAAATAGCGGGACGCGCACCGTATTCAAGACTACCTTAGGAACTGGTCCAACCGATCCTGGCGGGAAGAAAAGGGCACCTGAATAATCGCTTACACGCACGGACGAGACGGAGCCGGAGGCATCCGTCAGCACTACTCTGAAGTCCTGAGCCAAGCCAGCAAGGTTGCGTGCATCCGCGAAATTCACGCTGACTCGAAACTGCACCACCTGAAAGGCCGACACGTCACGTGAGCCGCCAGGCATTTCATTTCTATACAAGGCGCTAAAGTCGTTCCAGCCCGTGCGAAGCTGACTCAACCCTCGCAAGGGAGACCGAGCACTCGGAGTCGTGTGTGGCTGTCTCGCGTTGGGTTCATCGGGCAAGCATTTGGCAGGTTGCGGAGCCTCGCCACCGCACAAGTCATACGGAGTCAGACCACTTTGCACTGCCGCACCGCCCAGCGTGTTGGTGGTGAGATTGGTTGCGTTCAATAGCCTGTTCACATCTCGTCGTAACTCCGGATTATCCGGTGCGTGGTACGAAACGAAGAGATTATTCGTAGTGGCCGACGGGGGCGGCGGCGCGTCGCCTGTCAAGAAGGGTATGAATTGAGACTCCGCTCCGACGTAGGCGCGGAAGAATGCGGTCATATAGGCTTTTCCAGTCCCACGTTCTTCAGATTCTGTGAGCCTCTGATTGCCTTTGACGGTGCCGCACTGGGGGTCGGAATGACCACCCGGGGTGAAAGCAAGCCAATCGTCTGCCGATCCCGGAAAAGGACTCGAAGGCGACCAGATGGTGTTGTAAAAGTTGTGATTGGCACCCATAACGAGGATGTAGTGCTTAGGAGCCGGATCGCCGGGCACGTTGTAACGGGCGTCATCATAAAAGTGAACGCCCTGTAAGTCGTTGACATCGCCGTCGCAGTAGGGCAGTAGTACCGACAACGCAGCACGATTGACGACTGGTCGGTTGAAATCCACGGGGGCCAACGGGAAAACGGCTTTAATTCCGTATGGCGAGCCAAGCGAATTATTCAAACCGAAATGCCTCACGACGCCCTCGCCGCCACGCGAATGGCCCATCGTGCCGATCCGGCTCATATCCACTTTGCCGACAAACTTGGTGCCGAAGGGCGCACCGCCCGTGGTGTTGAAAGCATTCCAGATGTCCAGGTGCTTCTGAATTAACTCGGCCCGCGCCAGCGCACCAAGATCGAAAACTTGATTGTCTCTGGCGTTAATTCCATTGGCGCTGATTGAAACGACGATGTATCCATGACTGGCCAGGATTTCCGAAGTGTAATCATATCCTTTGTAGCTGGGGATGGGCTGACTCCCAGCTATCGTGCAGGGCCACTGTAGAAATGCAGTTCCGCCCGTAAAGCACGTGGCATGGCGCCCGTGCAAAAAGACGATCAGCGGAAAAGGCCCGCCGGTCAGATTCGTTGGATAATGCACAGAGGCTAATAGTTCTACTGGACCGGGAAAGTTCGTCGGCGTAAAAGCCGTGTCACCAAAATTATACTCCTCACGCGTGACGGCCAACGGGCCTGGCGCGGCTGGATCCGGTATTTGTCCGCATACGATCTTCGCTCCCGCGCCAGCGAGAAGCAGAAAAGCGAAACAGAGTGTTAGACTACAGATTCTGATTTTGCTCTTCATTGGATTCCTCCTTCACGGCTCAGATTCAGCTTTTCCGATAGCCTGACGCGACCTTCCTTGTCCTCACCGTAAGAGATTGAGACGACGCCTCCCTCACGTATGACCGAGGAGTCAAATGTTATGGCGGTGATTTCAGACAGCAGTTCATTCTCTATTCCGTACCCGACGATCTGATCGTCAACCCAAATTACCGCCGGCAACGCCCGCACAGGGAAAGGGCCTCCGCCCACAGTGACACGCCAGGCTTTATTAACCTCTACCTGCTGACCTCGTAACTCGACCTTCATACTCCGCGGCAGCGACAGTTCCTCGACACGATAGTTCACGAGCTTCAACTGGCCGGCGGGGCTGGCATTCTTTCCCTCGGCCAAGAGCTTACCTTGTAGTTTCAAGAGATCAGCCAACTTCAACTCCTTATTGTTTTCAGGACCTTGATTCTGCTGAGCAAGCATGCCACGGCCACCTGCCATCAAGAGCAGCAACAACCCCATCGCTATAGCTGAGGTCTTTAATGCATAGCGACGGCCCACATTGTTTTCCATTTGCGTAGATCCTCCTTTTGATTGGACGTTAATTAGCCTGCCGATGGTGCAGTTGCGTCGAACTAGGCTAATCAATCGGTTCGGCGGTGATTTGGGGCTGATTCTTAAGAGGACCGACGCCCTGCTTGCCCGGATGGTCAGGAATCGTGATCTGAATCTCGCTAACGTTATTGTCGTAGTTCAATTCCGGAAGCTGATGGCAAAAGCCATTCGGATCCGTGAACGGGCAAGGCTCGCCTGCCGTTGCGGTAAACGGCGGGTTCACTGTAATGCGAATAATGTACGTGCCTGGAGGAACCGGCACCTGCCCATCTCCTCCGTCAAGAACGAAATACTGGCCACCGAGCTGCCAGACGTAGGTATCCGCCCAGCCGAGGCTAATGCCTTGATTGCCAGGAATGGCCGGCTCTGTGGCTGTTGCGGGTGCGCCGCAGGAGAGATAGTTGCGTTCGTTGTTCGCCGGACCGGGGAAGGCTTGATATTTTTCAACATCAATCATGCAAAAGCCGCGCTTGGCGGCGCGCCAGGTGAAACCCGTCGCCGGATCAATCAATTCGTAAAGCGTGTAGTGGCGAAAATGGAAGTGACGATGACACGTGGCGAATTCATACAGACCATCACCGGCGGCAACGTGGGCATTGGGATCACCCAGGTTCACATCGGCCGTACCGATGTTCGGCGTGGACACGGTAAATCGCAAAAGTGTGTGCTCGCCGGGCGTGATGCCGCCCTCTTCCACACTACAGAAATTCGCAGGCAGGTTCTCCACACGGACTACCCAGTTTTGCAAGAGCCGCTTTTGATCGACGATCAGATCAGGCTTGGCCTTTGAACCTGCAGAGGCTTTTGCTTTATGGTAAGTGAAAGTTATTCCGACAATCAGAGAGAGCGCTGCCACAAAGAGAGCAATCCAATTCTTCATTTCTATTCTCCTTCTATTTGGTCACGTGAGTTCAAACTGGGCAGCTAAATTTTTGGAGGACATGAGTAAATCCTAGTCGCCAAAAAATGTCAATGCTGAGGCTGTGCGAATCGCTGAACACGAACAAGCAAATCAAGAATATTTCCAAGGATTGCATCCGTTTATTAGAAACTCTCGAAAAAGGCCTTTTTTCTTATTCAATACATCATGAGAAGTCATGCGTCTGCGGCGCCACTTCGATATTCGCACCGCTAAGAATTCTCTCAGTCTGAGTTACTGCTCCACGACGAGCCTTTTCGCCATACTCCGAAAAGAAATTCAGGAGTTCCACAAGGGGGCATCTTCGGTTGTGGATCAGTTTGGTTTCCGCGACTAGGTTGCTGGCAGCGAGAGCGCGCTATTTGCCATCGGTCTCTGGGATTCAAGAGAGCGCCAACCATTTGATCTTCTTGCTGTTACCAATACCGCCTGGCAAAACGAAAAGGCCGCTGGCTTTACTTCCAGCGACCTTCGTCCAATCTGGCTCCGCAGGTAAGACTCGAACTTACAACCCTCCGGTTAACAGCCGGATGCTCTGCCATTGAGCTACTGCGGAATAGAGCCCCCGCACAGCATTACTATGCGAGGGCGCGGAAAGTTTTTATAGCAGATGACCTACTGAGCGTCAAGGCAGCCCTTGACGTCAAGAAGCAGCGCTTGATGGCAGCGCTATTTTCATCTAAGACCTCATCCACAGATTACACAAATACGCAGATTTCTACAAAAAACAAGCGGCGATGCCCTGAGCTCCGTGGCCAAAATCAACAGGTCCAATCTCTTAAGATCTGATCAGTAATTAGTTCTTATCAGCGGAATCAGTGTAATCTGCGGATACTATCACCTTAACTTGCGCTCAACCGCGAACTGCGAGAATATCTCGCACTGCAAAAAAAACCAATGAAGTCAAATCGTCGCGTGTCGCATACACATGAAAAGAGGTTTTCATGGAACGCCGAATAACTGCCTGGTTTAGTCAAAACTTGAGTGCGGAGATGCCGCTAGTCGCCTACGGACACGCGGGCCAACCGCTCTTGATGTTTCCTACCGCGGCCGCCGACTACCTGGAATACGAACGCTTTGATCTTGTGGATGCCATCCGTCCGTTCATAGACAGCGGCAAGCTGCGCGCCTACTCCATTAATAGCGTCAATAAGTACAGTCTTCTCAATGAACGGATGCCTCCTAACCTGAAGGCGGAGCTGCTTACGCGTTTTGATCGTTACATTACGGATGAAGTGTTGCCATTGATCCGTAACGATGCCGGCCAGCACGCTCGTCCCTTGACGACCGGCGCAAGTCTCGGCGCATTTCTCGCTGCGAATGCTTACTTCAAACATCCGGATTTGTTTCGCGGTGTAATTGCAATGAGCGGAAGCTACGACGTGCGTTCTTACTTGAAAGGGTTCTATGACGACAACGTCTATTTCAACAATCCGGCAGACTATCTTCCCAATCTAAATGACAACCACTACTTGCCAATTCTGCAAAGAGCCGAGTGTATTTACATCCTATCGGGCCAGGGAAACTACGAAGCGCCGGAAAGGAGCAAACATCTTTCCGACATTCTGAACTCGAAGGGCATTCCCCACACGCTCGATCTCTGGGGAGGAGACGTCGATCACGACTGGCCCTGGTGGCGCAAGATGCTGCCTTACACGCTGGGTAAAATTTTGCAAGGATGAAGGATGAGGGATGAAGGATGAAGCAGCTAACGATGATTGAGTAGCTCCACTAAAAAAGAAAAGACCGCCTGTTCACCCGCCGCTTCCAACCAGCCAAAGTTAGAAGGAGAACTATCTGCTATGGAGAAGGATCTGAGGCAGCGGCTGAAGCAGTTTGCACTACGCATAATAAAATTGTACTCGGCAATGCCGAAACGCGGTGAGGCACTGATTCTCGGAACGCAGGTATTAAAATCCGGAACGTCCCCGGGCGCGCATTATCGTGAAGCCTGCAGGGCCAAATCCGATGCGGATTTCATTAGTAAGATCGAAGGTGCGCTTCAAGAGCTAGACGAGACTCAATATTGGCTGGAGCTAATCGGTGAAGCAAATATTCTGACCGCAAAGCGACTTGAAGCCTTGTATCAGGAGGCCGAGGAATTGATAGCGATCCTCGTGACGGTGGTTAAGCGCGTCAAGTCAAAAGGCAAATTCCCGAGGCGATAGGGTCTCTCCTCCACAAAAGTGTCCCACGGGAGGAGCCTAGGAATGACGGTGAACCTATGTTGAAAAGCGGATAGAAGAAGTAGGAATTGTACTGGCGATTGCAACCCCTTCATCCTTCATCCTTCCGCCTTCATCCTTTGTCTACGGTTCGTCGCCGCCCTTTTTACCTTTCTTCTTCAGTGGATCTACCTCACGTGGACGCGTTTGTGACGGTGGCGGCGGACCTTCAACGCGTGGAGTCACCGGTTCCGTTTTCGGTTGTGGGTTACCAGTGCCTTCCTCAGGTTTCGGCGGAGGTGGCAGCGTCATCTGTTCCAATTTCGGCTCGGTGATAGGAGCCGGCAGCGCGGTGTTGTCTTCATCCGCCTGTTTCGCGGCGTCCTCATTAAACTGCGCCCGCTCGGCAGCGAGCTCGCGTTGTCGTTGACGGAACAGTTCCTTCATATCCTCGGGCATGCCCGGCGGCTTATCGAAATCTTCTTTGGGTTTTCCTTTCAGGAAGTCCTTCATAAAGCTAATAAACATCGGCAGCGCACCGTGGGCCCCGGTCATTTCATTGCCCAGCGGTTTCTTTCGTCCTGGATAGCCCATCCAAACGCCTGTCACGTAGGTTGGCGTGTAACCGATGAACCAAACGTCGGTGTGGTCGTTAACCGTTCCGGTTTTGCCCGCCAACGGGACGCCAAGCGAGCTCGCAGCCGCCGCCGTCCCAAACTGAACGACGCCCCGCATCATTGACACCATGGTCAACGCCACATACTGATTCATGACTTTGTAAGTCGTCTTCTCCCACGTTTCGAGTTCCGCGCCATCGCGATCGAGAACACGACGAACCAGGTGGGGCTCTACACGTATCCCCTTGTTGGGGAATGCCGAGTAGGCAGAAACCATCTGATCAAGCGGAACCTCAGTGGCACCGAGTGCGGAGGGGAGATAAGGCGCCATGGGTACTTTAATACCGAAACGCCTGACCATCTGAGCTCCGGTCTGGATACCAACTGTTTGGAGCAAGTGCACCGCCGGAACATTCATTGATTTTGCGAGCGCCATCTTCAATGGCAGGTCGCCATTTCCCAAAGAGCCATCGTAATTGTGTGGCTGCCAGCTTCCGATACTGATCGGTGCGCCGCTTACGGTTGTGTCCGGCGTCATGCCCCACTCGACGGCAGCGGTGTAGATGAATGGTTTAAAACAAGAACCGGTTTGGCGGTAGGCCTGCGTGGCATTATTAAACTTGCTGGCACTATAGAAATCGTAACCACCAATCATGGTGAGTATTTCGCCTGTCTTGGCGTTGAGCGTCATCATCGCTCCGGCCACCGCTGGGACCTGCGAAAGTTCAACTTTCAATCGCCGGCTCTTCTGGTCAACTTCTTTGATTTCAAACTCCGAAAGATATCCTGGCTTCAATTCGTCTTTCGGCTGCCGTTTGGACCAACCCATGTCAGCCGGCCCAACAGTGGCCGTGTAATTACCAAATCGAACGCTGGCTTCGTTTCGGGCGCGGTCTACTTTGGTTATGAGTCCAGACAAAAAGCGACCTTCCTTGTAGTCGTTGCCATACCAGTCCGGGTCTTTGTAGCTGTTGAGTTCCTGAGTAGTTGGTGGACCTTGTCCGTTATTTGCGGTGGTGGGAATCATCTTATAGCTGGAACGCCAGCCACTGTGTGTCCTGTCGTAATTCCGCAACCCAGCGCGCAATACTTCGTACGCTTTCTTTTGCGCTTCGACGTTGATAGTGGTGTAAACGGAAAGACCGCCCTGCGCTACGCGAGTCGTGTATTTATCCTCAAGCTCCTGCCTGACCTGTTCGACCGGATAATCAAACGTGCTCGATTTCGGCTGCGCCTGATAGTAGGCGGTGTCGGCAAGTTGAATCGGCTTGGCCTTCGCAGCATCCACTTCAGCCTGAGTTGCGAAACCGTTCTTGGCCATCAAATCGAGAACAAGATCGCGACGCTCTTTCGCCCGTACCGGATTGGCGGTCGGGGAATATTCACTTGGCGCCTTAGGAACACCAGCCAGTAATGCAGCTTCGCCAATGGTTAGGTCTTTAGCCTGCTTTCCGAAGTAGGTTTCCGCACCCGCCTCAACGCCGTAGGCATTGGCGCCAAGGAAGATGTGGTTCGCGTAGAGCTCCATGATCTGATTCTTGGTGTAGTAGCGTTCGATCTGAAGCGCTAACGCCCACTCGTTCATCTTTCGTTTGAGAGTTTGCTCTTTAGAGAGAAATAGGTTTTTGGCAAGCTGTTGCGTAAGAGTTGAGCCGCCTTCGACCTTATCGCTGGTCAGGTTCTTCCAGGCCGCACCAATGATGCGGATAGGATCGATTCCCACATGGTCGTAGAAACGTGCGTCCTCGACGGCGAGGATGGCGTTTTTCATTACCGGCGGAATGTCCTCATACTTAAGCGGGATTCGTTTCTCAAGGGCAAACTCGCCAATCACTGTCTCGCCGTCGTCGGCATAAACTCGCGTGACTACACTTGGCCGATAAGTTGCCAATGCAGCAACTTCGTTGGCGGCGCGGGAGTAATTGAGCTCGTAAGCTGCAATAATGCCGGTCAAGCCGCCGGCCGCCAGTGCCAAAAGCAGCACGGCGGGAAGCCAGAACCGGCGCAGAATATGCCGGCGTTGCTCAGGTGGCGCACTGTAAATGGCTTTGGGGGAATATGATTTCAAACCAGGCGATTTTGTAGCCATATGATTTCAAGCCCTCTCTAAAACAAAAGTTGCTTCAGACCAGCGGTAAGGTACAACGTGGGTAGCCACAGTGTACTTATTCCGCGCTCAGCGCAACGCCTGAAATTATAGATCAGGGTGGTGTTTAACTCGATGCCGAGACGCCGGTCGGTGGTTGCTGCCGCCTTCCTGGAATTAGCTGGCTTTTCCCATTCTGCGTGGAAGGCCTTATAATCGTACATGCAGACGGGGGCGACAGGCTTCGACAGGGGTTTGGACGACCGACGGATGCCATGCCGGGCTACTCTATGCAGCTCGTTAAAACGCGTAGGGAAAAAACAATTGCCAATAATAATGAATTGGCTCTCGCTGCCTAATTAGGCTCGAGCGTCTCGCCGCAAGTTGCTTATGCGCGCGGAGTGAGATGTCACTCAGATAAGCTGGCCCAACCTTTCGGTCCGTGAGGTTGGGCAAGACTAAGACGGACTAGCTTTCACCGAGGTCTTGTCGCTTCACTTACTCGGTGCCAAGCGAAAATCTGGTCGCTTGACGGCCAGGAATGAGAAGCGAATAAGCATGTAGAGTCTTTCGGCGGCTTCTCTTGGATCCGAGTTCAATTCTCGGCGCCTCCACCACTTCTTTGAATTTCGGATTTCGGAATTCGAATTTCGGATTTAGAATCCTGAGCCTGGAACGTGACTTGAAATCCGAAATCCGAAATCCGAAATCCGAAATTCTCAGCCTTCCTATTGGAATCTTTGACAGTGGCGTTGGCGGACTGACTGTCTATCGCGCGCTGCATGAAAGACTTCCCGACGAGCACTTCGTTTACCTCGGCGACACCGCCCGCGTGCCTTACGGCACAAAATCGCTTTCAACTGTCGAACGCTACGCGATTGAAAACGCGAGATTTCTTCAAGCCCACGGCATTAAGCTGCTGGTAGTGGCCTGTAATACGGCCTCGGCGCTAGCCTTACCCGCCATACGAGAAGCGGTGAGTGTGCCGGTCGTTGGGGTCATCGAGCCGGGTGCGCGAGCCGCGGTTGAAGTTGCCGCGGAAAAGAAGATTGGGGTGATTGCAACCGAGGCTACTGTCAATAGTGGTGCTTACGCGAGGGCCATCAGCAAGATCAATCCAGTAATTGACGTTATCGAGCGCGCCTGTCCGCTGTTTGTTCCGCTTGCCGAGGAGGGTTGGGCGGAAACAGACGTGGCGCGAGCAGTGGCTGAGCAGTACTTGAACGATTTGAGCAAGAAGGACGTCGGCGCGCTTGTACTGGGTTGCACCCACTATCCGATACTGCAAGATCTAATCAGCGAAGTCATTGGAAATGAAATTCCACTGATCGACTCGGGCGAGGCTGCCGCGCGTGAGGTTAATGCACTCTTACAATCCAGCGGGCTTTTGTCCTTACAAAGCGATACAAAAAAAAGACAGGACCGGCAGCTGGGTGATGATTTGGACCACTTCTACGTGACGGATGCGGCTGAGCGCTTCGCAAAGGTTGCAGAGCGATTCTTAGGGACGGCACCGTCCGTATTGGAAGCGGTGGAAGTTTGGGGACACGATGAGCTTAGAACGTACTGACGGCCGCGCCTTCGACGAACTGCGCGCGGTAAAAATAACTCCCGGTTATCTTCCGTACGCAGAAGGTTCCGTCCTAATTGAGATGGGCCAAACACGAGTCGTCTGTGCGGCTTCGGTTGATGAGCGTGTGCCGGCATTTCTTCGTAACAGCGGTCAGGGCTGGATCACGGCAGAGTATTCGATGTTGCCGCGCGCTACTCAACAGAGAACGCCGCGAGAGCTGAGAAGCGGCGGACCGTCTGGTCGGACGCACGAGATTCAGCGCTTGATTGGCCGGAGCCTGCGAGCCGCGGCAGATATGCGGATGCTTGGCGAACGCACCATAACCCTCGACTGTGATGTTCTACAGGCCGATGGCGGCACGCGCACGGCTGCGATCACAGGCGCTTACGTTGCGTTTGCGGTAGCCGTAAACCGGCTTCTCAAGTCAGGCAAGATTCAACGGAGCATTATTACCAACGAAGTGGCGGCGATCAGCGTGGGCATCGTAGAAAACACACCACTCCTCGACCTGAAATACGACGAGGATTTCAAGGCGGAAGTTGATATGAATATAGTCTGCACGGGTGACGGCCGTTTCATCGAAGTGCAGGGAACGGCAGAACGTGAGCCGTTCACGCCCCAACAGATGGAAAGTTTACTCGGCTTGGCAGCCAAAGGAATTCAGTCGCTGGCAGCAATTCAACGGGAGGCCATCGCTCTGGCGAACTCTTAGCCGCCAGCTTCGGCGAGGGTGGCCGGCAAACATTGCTTTGTGGACCTGCGCGCGTTAAGTTCAAGTTGGTAAGCCTGGGTTTCCAGACAACGATAACTTTAGCAACGCGCATCGAACAAGTTAAAATAGACCTGAAACGCTTCCTGAGACACGCCAAACTAGCCAGCGTTAAACCGAAACGACGATTACGAGGAGTTGATTTACAAAAATGAAACACTTGATAGCGGTTTTGCTGCTGATTACAGGAATCTGTTCCCTCGCAGCGGCGCAAGAGTCTTACACCAGCGACCAGATTGACTATACGATCGAGTTTCCGTCGACCCAGTGGCGCGTGATCTCTGAACCTGACGAAGCTCACGAACACGCTGAATTCGTCTATGGAGATCGACTCGAAGGTTATTTACAGATTCGCAGAGAAGTGGTTGATGCCGGCACAACACCCTCGGATCTTGCTCGTCGTGATCTCGATCAAAAGCTGAGGTTTCTTCCTGGATTTGTCGAAGGAAAACAGGAAACATTCAAGGGTCGCCTAAACGGAGTGACTGTGTCTTATGAGTTTGTAAAAACAGCCAAGCCGATGATGGGACGAGTTTATTATCTTCAGGCTGATAACCGCACAATCTACGCTCTACGGTTCTCTGGCTTGCGCGACAAGCTCGCACGTATTCGAAATCAAACAGATCTAATCGCGCGTAGCTTTAAACTCAAGTAGGCAATTCTTGAAGCAGCCTTATTCTGGCCGCCATGCGCAACAAGCGTTGGCGGCCAGAGTTGTTTGTACCCAACCGAAGATCTGGTTGCATCGCGAACTACGGGTTTGCGTTACAATCACGAACATGAGACTGACGCTGGCTCCGGGTCTAATAATCAGGAAATCTCCCATCGAAGGCAGTGGCTGTTTTTCGATTAGTCACTTCAAGCGCGGTCGGAAAATTGCAGAGTACACAGGAGAGAAGATCTCAAACGCCGAGGCCAATCGCAGGGCAAAACGGCGGCGGTTGCGCATCTGTGCAATCAATAATCATTGGAGCCTGGACGGCAGCCGCGGAGGAAACGGTACCCACTATATAAATCATTCATGCGAGCCGAACGCCTACATGAAGATCCTTTACGACCATATCCTCTTTATTGCCCTGCGCGATATCGAGCCCGGCGAGGAGCTTACTATTGATTACGAGAGCACGCTGCACTCGGATAAAAAACGCTGCTTCTGCGGTGCGAAGAATTGCAGAGGTACAATCAATCGGATCGAACGCTGGCGGTGACTCCGGCAAAGTAAATGAGCGTCGGATACCAGTTTCTCAACGAAATCTTGTAAAGCTTCGCCCTGGTTAACGGGCGCTCCTCGCCCTCGCATGGTCCATGCTGCGGAACAGAAACGCCCTGGTGCTTTCCGATTGTATTGAATCCGCTACCATTCGCGCTTCATCGAATAACCCAGAGTCTGACAAGCGATTTGCAAGTTCATAAAGAGAGCTATCTCGGGAAGATATATCTTTACGTAGGGCCATAACCCCGCGAATCGCCTCCTGCACTGAAGCGCGCGATTGTTCCGCGTAGCCAGCCTGTTTCTCAGTGATAGCAATAGATGCCATCTGCTCCGGTGCGTACTCGTCTCCTGTTTTGCGTGCGGAAGAAAGTGCTTCGTCGTGTAAGCCTAGTTGAGCTTGAGCCGTCGCTAAATAAGCAAAACTCCATCTAGCTAAGCTTTCAAAAGCTGGATCTTGAGCGGTTTGTTCAGCGAATCGCGTGATCTCCTTCGCGCTTTCAGTCTGCCCGGCTTGTGCCCTAGCAATAGCGATATCTCTTAGGGTCATAAACAAAGCTTCACCGCTATCGTATGATTTTGCAGTCACGACCGCTCCGCGCAGGTCTCCGGATTCCAGTTGTCCTCGAACGATGTAGTTGTAGGCTATTTTGCGGGCGCCTTCGCTCGTACACTTGTTGGCCGTTGCTTCCGCGTCCTGAATCAGACCTGCTTTGGCCTGATTGTAAGCGACTACACCCAGGGGCTGTTCTCTGCCGTAGGGGTTCTTTATTCTGTTGGCCTGCTTATGAGCTTGTGCAAACAGTCGCTTAGCTTCCTCAGGGTTTCTGGTTCGCGCGCCGGCCTCACTCAAACGCGCCGCTTCGCTGTAGGGATCAATAGTCAATGGCATTAACGCGGCCAAGGAGACCGTTGCACTGGCGAACACGATAAAGATGGTAAGGATCTGCCTGGCCGGAGAAACGTTTCTAAAGGTGAACCAACGAAACAGCAAGAGCAGGAGCCAGACGAAAACAAAACCCATCGGCACAAAAGCCGCCCGCGAAAGTTTATCTTCAATATGTAAAAGCACATAAATAAAGTAAACAACCGGCACTAGGTTTAGGGCCACGCCAAGCTCGGTTATCGTATGTATCGGCGGGTTCTTGAGACTTAGATAAATAGAGAGCAGCAAATAAACATATCCAAACAGAATGCCAAGGAAGATTGAGGGAAGTACTATCGCTCCCCACGCAACGGCTCCCAGAGTGATATAAGACCAGCCAAGCAATGCAGCGAAACTCATCGTCGCTAGAAGCGCTCTCAAGACAAGGATCATTTTGGAAGCAAATCGCGAGTCTGCCGGATCGATCACTGATGCTCTCACGGTTGGTTGTTGAAATGTAAGGGCGATATAAAGGCTTTACGCGGCCAGGAGTTTGGCGTGGCTACCTAGTTGGTCCTGAACAATTTTGCGGAAAACCGGAATGTCAGTCTGTTGAAATCCTCGCTTGGGGAGAATTCGGATTTCAAAATCGTTTAGATAGATCAGAAAGTGCCTGGTCTTTTCCACGACCTGCCTAACATCGTTCCAAACCACATGACTAAAACTTTCTCCAGTAGCTACGTCATAGCCATCACTACTTGATTGGAACATGTAGTGAACGTGTCGCTGGGACGGAGCGAGTCCTGCGACGTATTTTTTGGAAAAAGCATGCAGTCGCAACACCTGTCCGCCTAAAGCGACCAGAGGTAAACCGATGAAAAACAGGGACGTTTTCAGGAGAACCATCTCCTCGTCAATCATGATGAAGAAACAGGTCAGTGATATTCCAAGGGTTAAGACGACAACTACTCCAATCAGTAGTCGCCACTTCGAGAGTCCCATGTTTACGCGAAACAGATCTTGGCGATCGATTTCGAAGTCCACAAGGACACTGACATGTCCGTCAGTGGTCAGCTCGGAGTGATCAAAGTCTCGGCAAAGTAAAACTGAATTTTGATCCACGACCTACCTCCGACTCCAGGCCTACTGTTCCGCCATGTTGTTCGACTACTTCACGAACAAACGACAGGCCTAACCCAGTTGATTCTTCATCCTTATCCTGGTCATCCCGTACGACGCGGTAGAACTTTTCCCACACACGATCCATGGCTTCAGCCGGAATTCCGTAGCCACGATCCTCGACGCAAAGCCTGACAGCTTCCGCTTCGAGTGCAGTTGATACGGTGACCGTCGTGCGCTCCGGGCTATATTTGATCGCGTTAGATACCAGATTCTTGATCGCCTGGGTGATCATGCTCTTATCAGCCGCAACCGGCGGAAGTCTCTGGGTAGGTTGCTCGACCAAACGGATTCGTCTTTTCTTAGCGACCGTTTGCAGACCGGCGACTGTTTCTTTTACGACTTCATCGAGCCGAAGAGGAATCTTCAAAACCTCTTGCCGATCTTTTCTTTGCAGTTTTGTGACGGTGAGGAAGGTATTAATCATGCTTGAGAGTCGCTGCGACTCGTTCGCAATGATTGTTACAAATTCCCTGGCTTGTTGCGGAAGCTCATCATCAGCGGCCAACAATTCCGCGAAGCCATTGATGCTCGTGATAGGTGTCCGCAGCTCATGCGACATCAATGAAATCATGTCGCTCTTCAAGCGCTCGTATTCCTTAAGAAGCGTAAGGTCTTTGACAACCAGCGCGAGGCACAGCGGCTGGGATGCAGCAGTTCCGCTGTCTGCTGTTTCGCTCTCTAACGGAGAGTTGGGAGAACTCAAATCTTTGTTCGAGGATCCATTCGAGCTCTCAAACAAGAGGGAAATCCGCAATCCGTAGGTCACGTTTCGGTCGGAAAAATGAAGCTCACGTTCATATGCTTCCCCGGTCTGCAAGACCCTGCGCACTGCCATAACCGGCTCATCAAAAATATCGGTGCGGAAACTGTTGAGAAGTTCGAAAAAGCTGAGATTGGGTATCTTGGATTGTTCCAGCCCGGCCAGCTCTGCGAGCGCCGCGTTTGTGTAAGCAATCCTGCCGTCAAGATATCCGAGCGCTATGCCATCGCTTATTTCTGAGAGCGCGTTGACGCCTACACTTTGCTCTAGTAAAGCTCCGTTAAGCACATATAACGACTCAAGCTTCTGCTCAGACTCGCCTGTGGAAAAGAACGCAAGCGAACTGCGCTTTCCAGTTGCCTTGTGAGTTTCCTCCCGCTGAAGATTGCGCGCCATCTGGCCACCCACCGCCATTAGCAGAGGGCGGTCTTCATCATCAAATCCTTGAGGAACGCGGATGAGGAGCGCACCAACCGTGCGATCTTCATGTCTCAACGGCAAAGCAACATTTGTAGCAAGATCGTTCGGCTCGATCTTCTTCACGATGATCTCACCCGCCGCCATCGCGCGCTCGCACAAACTTACGCCATCGCGCCACGCCGAGTTTCTGCCTGTTTCGGAAAAAGCGCCTTGAGTCGTACGCAATCGCGCTGCTGAAGTTAGATGGCCATCGCTATCCTGACGGAAAACAATCGCCTCACTTGGAGCGAGGACCGTGTCAAGGAGCTTCAAGCCTCTCAGTAAACGATGCTCCGCATCACCGGCGAGTGATTCAACTCTGCCTGAGGATGCAATCAGCTTTTCAGTTAGTTCAATGTCCCGGTCCCGGAGTCGTTTGATTTGGATGGCGACACCAGAGATTGAACCGGCGAGTGCCATGGGAACAAAGAGTATGTCAATCGAATAAAACCAGGAGACCAGAAGACTCACTGCAGCAAGGACCAGGAAGCCACCACCGAGGTAGGGAAAAGAACGGCGTCCTCCAAACCGGCCGATGACAATTGTAACAACCAGTGAGATCGCGAAAATCAATCCAGCCCCAACCCAAATACTTGGAGTTTTAAGCCCACCGGCTGAGTTCTTCGGAACCAGTACAAAACCATTTTGAAGTGACGTAAGAAGCCCGGCCGACCATAGAACAAGACTCAACGAGCCCGCCGCCGAAACGACAAGCGCATAAGCCAACGCGGAACTGAACGGGGAAGAACGTGCCAAAATTGTGAGCAGAAATATGTGAAACGGAGGAACGACCCGAAAAAGCTTTTGCTGGGATTGCAAAAGCGGTGAGAATTATACACTCTCAGGCCTCTCTGATTCCACTGAAAAAAGCTGCGGAAGGTGTACTAAACTTAAGTAAGTCCTTGGGGTCTCAATGTGAGGCACCCCGGATTGGGCGGAATGGGACGCAATGGGAAGGACGCCCCTTCAGAATAGGACGTTCACAACCGCCCGGGCCCGCTGATTCAGAAAGCCTAGACGCACAAAGATCTTAGTGCCTCCAGCAGCTCGGGTTCTTCACTCTCGTCAACAGTTCGAAGGTCGAGCAAAACCTGGTCATCGGCGATCCGGGCAATTATGGGAGGTGATCCGAGCCGGAGGTTCTTTTCAATCTCGCCCGCATTTAGTTGTTTGTGTTTGAGCGCAATTAGGGCTGTTGGTGGATGAACGTTTGGCCCAGAGCCGCCGCCGACGGCTGATTGACCCGCAACGATCGTCGCCGTCAAGACATTTGATTGATTGAGGCCGCCAAGTTTATCAAGGAAAGCCTTCGCTCTTGCCTCGATTGCGTCTTTCGTTAATGCAAGCATTCGCAAGGCCGGTACCTCGTCGATGGCGCCGCGTCGATGCGCATCGAGAGTTGCTTCGAGCGCCGCCAAACATAACTTGTCTACACGCAGCGCGCGATACAGTGAATGCTTGCGAAGACGATCAATAATCGCGCGCCGCCCAACGATCAGTCCAGCCTGGGTTGCCCCCAGCAGTTTATCGCCGCTAAAAGAAACTACGTCCGCGCCCGCGGCAATCGATTCCCTTATGATTGGCTCATCGTTTATTCCGTATTTGCTAAGGTCGTTTAGTACTCCGGAGCCAGCATCCTCGTACAGCGGCAATGCGGATTCGTGTGCGAGCGACGCCAGTTGTGACAGGTCTGGTGAATCAGTGAAACCGATAATCCGATAGTTTGAAGGATGGACGCGCATAATAAGACGAGTCTTCTCGTTCATTGCGCGTTTGTAATCATCGAGCCGCGTGCGGTTGGTGGAACCGACTTCAACCATTTGGGTGCCGGAGTTGGCCATGACTTCGGGTACACGAAAATCGCCACCAATCTCCACCAATTCCCCTCGAGAAACGATTGTTTCTCCGTCGCGCGCTAACACACTTAGAATCAAGAGAGCCGCAGAAGCGCAATTGTTGACGACCAGCGACGCCTCTGCTCCGGTTAGCTGAGTTAGAAGTTCTTCCACGTGGGCGCCGCGCTTGCCGCGTGAACCGGTGGCTGGGTCGTATTCCAGAGTGCAGTAACCCGCACCTTCCTGTGCTATCGCTTCTCGAGCTGTCTCCGACAAAGGGGCACGTCCTAAATTCGTGTGAAGAATTACGCCTGTGGCGTTTATCACACGACGGAGCACGGCAAGCGTTTCGCGCTGGTAGAGAGAATGGATTCTTTGTACAGCTTCAGCCAGCAGTGCATCCTTTGTGGTTTCCGGCAGGCGCTCCGACTGAATTTCCTTGCGCATTTCTTCGGTTACTTCCCTGGCAATTGTGGTGAGGCGCGAGACCCCAAGCGAGACCCTCAGTTCTGCCAGTGCTTCGGTGCGCAGTAGCTGATCGACCGAAGGGAGCGCGCGCAACGTAAGGTCTGTAGAGGCAGCGGGATTAGGCATAGGATTCAAGAGATTTGCCTTCGTAGAATAGCTGCTCCTTAACCATGGGGCAACCATCCGTTTTGTGCGGCAAGCCAGTAAATATTGCACTTTCCGACTTAACTGTTGACATAGAGCTTTTGAAACCCCTAGACTCGCTCTAGCTGCGTTTGCCTCTAGACGCGGCCCCGCCTGTGTTCCCGCCTTGTAAGGAGATCAGAAATGGCAAGAGTGGATAATAGTCTTACACGATCACAATTAAGAGCTAAGAGTAAGAGCCGACTTGCTGGTGGGCCAACCGAGCCCACGATCGAAGACCAGTTAACACGACTCGAAGAGGACATTCGCCGGCTAAAAATTGAATTTGACGTATTCTTTAATGGCGCTTCTAGAAAACCACCCTACGACACAAAAGGCCGAGTTGACACGACATTAAAGCGGTTGAGCGATGATCGCACACTTAATTATGCCGAACGCTATCGCCTCGGTGCGCTAAGCACGCGTTACAACGCCTTCAGTGACCTTTGGCGGCGAACAATGAAAGGTCGCGAAGAGGGTCGCGATCCGGGAGCTACCGCGAGAGCCAGCGCAAAGCAGCAAGCAGCGGCTGAGTTCAAAAGAGCAGAATTCGTATGCGCCGATGCTCATAAAGACGTAGAGCTCGTGAAGAACCTCTATAGCGCATTGGTGGAAGCAAAAAAACTTTGTGGGGAACCAGTAGAGGACTTTTCCTTTCCCAGGTTTCACCGTTTGGTAGCTTCACAGGCCGACGGCCTCAAAGAACGACTCGGTTGCGAGAAGGTTTCTTTTTCCATCGACGTAGAAGGTGGGCACGTTAGCTTCAAAGCTAAGGGCGAAAGAAAGTAAAAACCAATCATCCTGGAAATGAAAAAGGCAACCGCGTCGGTTGCCTTTTTTCTTTGTGCGCTTACCGGATCGAATTTCCGGAAGCAGTCAGTGGCGTTGCAAAAGCAAGCCGGGGAGACCTACACCTTCATCACGTTTTCCGCCTGCGGGCCTTTCGGGCCCTGGGTTACCTCAAACTCAACTTCCTGGCCCTCTTCGAGAGTCTTGAAGCCGTCGCCCTGGATGGCGCTATAGTGAACGAAGATGTCCGAAGAGCCTGGTTGCTCAATGAAACCATAACCCTTCGAATTGTTAAACCACTTGACCTTACCGGATATTCTAGACATAACAACGAATCCTCCTAACGATTCGGTAAAACGGGGCGAGAGCTTCTAGCTTTCGCTCGAGGTTAAAGCTTGTGGACCGGACGCGTTTTCGGAGCGCACGGGGACACAACCAAGAAAAAATGCATGGCGAAAAGCGCTGGTTTGCGCGTTTCAACATGCATATTGCGGGGGACAACTACTGAAGACATTGCTGTAAAGCTTGTAAAGCGAAAAACTTACGACTAATCTCGAAGGCTTTCTCCGAACGACGGCGCATACTAAGCGAAGCAATTTCGGCTGTCAAGCGAAAAAGGTCACTTGGTGGCACTGGTCAACAGGTACTGCAAAGGATTCACAGGTTCATCGTTGATTCGGATCTCGTAATGAAGATGCGGGCCGGTCGACCGGCCCGTAGACCCCACCCGGCCAATAAATTGGCTTCTTTCGACCATCTGACCCTGGGCGACATCGATGTGAGACAGGTGTCCGTAGCGGGTCGTAAGGCCGCCGCCGTGGTCGATTACCACCAGCTGGCCATAGCCATTCTGCCAGCCCACAAAGGTCACCTTGCCACTGGCGCCTGCCACCACTGGGTCGCCGGTCGCGGCGTCAATATCCTGCCCCGAATGAAATTCGTATGAGTTCCCGCCAAAGGGATTTCGGCGACCACCGAAACCGCTTTCAAGTTTTCCCAGCACCGGCCAAACGGACGGCGTGTAGCCCCGCTCGCGCAACACCTTCTCATAAGCACGAATGTTCCGTTCGAGCTTATTCATCTTTCCTTCCAATGCTGCCAGGCTGTTGGCATCGAGCGGTAGCGCTGGACCACCAGTACCGGGCAAAGTCACCGGTTCGCTTACCACACCGGATTTTTCAGCAAGTTTTCGTGAAGTGTCTTCAACCGCCTCGACTCGGTTGCTCAACGCGTTGAGTTCCCAGCGTTGCCGCTCGTTTTCGGCTCGGAGACGTTGATTTTCAATCTCCATTCGGAAGTGTACAGCCTGTTGGGTCAGGCCGTAGAAACCGTACAACGAACCGCAGAGGACCATGATCGCGACGCAGCCAAGGAGTTTGAGAGATCTCCTTTCCACACAAAAGCGACGGACGCGGGAAGTTGAACGTGAGGTATTGGCAATTATGAAGGCGTAAAAGCGATCGTCTGTAGCCATTTCGTTGTCTCTCCCGTTGCTTCAGAGGGGCAGACTGAAAGCAACTGAAAAGCACAGCCTCCAACAAGGCGACTTGTGCGGAGCTTCTGGAACTGCGAGGTTATTTTTTTACCTTGCTTGAAGAATTGCAGCGTGGACGGCGCTGCAATAGAGGTCTGACCCTATCACACGCGTCGGGTCATTGCAACAGTGATCAGGCTTGAAAGAGTTGTAGGGCGGGCACTTCGCGGTCGCCTTTTGTCGGGGCACACGCCTTAGAAAGGGCGCGGAATCGCGAGCAGCGGCGGCCATGAAGCGCCGCTTACTACAAAATTAGTCCACTACTCAAGGCTTGATTTTGTCTAGAGATCGCGAACTCCGCGATCGCGGCGCGAGCGATCTCGCACCATAGAAAAGACAATCATCAACAGGACGGAGACGAAGATGACGACAATCAGGACTTTAATGGCGCCGAGCAAAAAGCCGCCGACAGTGATAAGCGAACCTAGCAAAGTTACTATGAGGAGAAGTAATGCGACGATGCCGCCGATTGCTTTGATAAGGAATGCCATAATCCGAACCTTTTATCCTCCAGGAACCTAGGAACTTCGCTTGAAAGGAATACTCTCCAACTCTTTGCGACCAAATTGCGTAGTCTCTCCGGATCGGAAGCGCGGCGATTCGACGTTCGAGTCTACGACCACGGACGGAGGTGGTCGTCGTGAGTCGAAGCGAATAATTCGACTGCTTGACCCTCGCCGGCGTACGTAGTCAATGAGCATGTAGGCGCCAAGCGCTACGAGCGCAACTGGAAGTAACTGGCGAACGGGGAGCTGTACACCGAGAAGCGTGTGAAGCAGAAAGAGTGTGCCTATCACTACCAGAGTGATGCCCCACGCAAAAGGATTTCCATACAATCGACGAGCGATTACATCCTCTTCTGTATCCGGCGTAAGTCCGGCGCGCATGAGCTGCGCCGTGCGGCAAGCATCGACCGCGGCAAAGAGCCACGTGCCAAGAACGCCAAGAATGAAGAAATGCACGCCCTGCGTGAGCACCGCCATCTGAAAGAAACTTGCAAAAATCGCAAAGTGAACTATCGCTTTCGCTGTTTGTCCGTTGTAAGCCGCGCCAAGTCCGGGGACGAACGATAAGAGCGTAGCTACAAACGGAGAACTCTTGCGATAGTTAGCGGGGGATGTCGACGATTGCGACTCATGCCGGAGCAACTCGACTCCCGCAACGATGCAATCCTGACAAAACGGAAAGCCGCGAATCCGATGGTCACAAGCAGAACACAGCCGTCGCCCACACTGGTTACACTGGACAACTCCCGGGTTCTTCGGATGATAAGTGCAATACAACATCACTATTCAGGACTAACGCTGCGTCTATGGCTTGTTCTGCCGGTTCTTGTTTGGAGAGCTATTCTGTTTGGGTGACTGTTTCGGCTGATTGCCACCCTGATCTTGTTCAGGAGTTGGTTGCGCCCCCTGCCGCTGCCCGCCCAGCAGCTCTTTCACACCCTGCGTAATCTCTCTTATCCCACCATTAGAGCTTGCGCCACTTTGTCCCGCTAATTGAAAACCGGCGCTATAGATGCCACTGATCGAACCGTCTGCGGACACGGTATTAGTTAGAACAAATACCGCAACAAGCAACATGGTCGCGACCGTGGCAAGCTGTGGAGAGATGATGGGATCAAGCCAAACTCGTAGCCACGACGCGACCCTTTCGCCGAAAGGCGCGCGAATCTCCTGAGAAATCCTGGAGCCTGATGTTGCTAACAGGATTCTTTCATGAAGACCGGCCGGCAGCGGTTTCTCTTCACCAACGTAGATGTAACAGGTACCAATCGCACGCACTACTTCGCCCGGAAGCTCCGTGCAGCGAGCGCATAGGATGGCGTGCCGTTCCCACCGATGATAAAGCGGCGCAGGCAGAAACCCATCGAGATAGTCCGTAAGAAACTCTTCAAAGTCCTCGCAGGTCATCGCCGTTTCGGGCATGGTGCTCAACAGCACTCGCGCCTCCAACTCTCTGGGAGCCTCCAAAGCGTTGGCAGCACGACACGCCTCCATAGTGTTTTTCACTTCGCTTAGAGTCTCGTGACACAGCGGGCAGCGGAGTGCATGCTCGGCGAACTTCTTGTGCACATCAGGCTCAAGTATGCCGTCGAGGTAATCCGACAACCGGTCTTCAAAATCGTTACACAGCATCAGGTTTATCTTTCCCGCCCCATTCCTTTTTCACTTCCCTAAGTGTTTCGCCCCCCGCCGCCGCAACACAATCTATGCAAAAACTACGTTTCGCGAACTAAGCTCCGCTGACCGCCAACACTTTCATGCGCCGCAAGATCTTTGCTAACTCGATACGGCCTCGATTAATTCGTGACTTAACCGTTCCTTCCGGTATCTCCAAAAGATCGACTATCTCCTGATAACTCAGTTCTTCAATATCTCGAAGGATTACGCAGGTTCGCAGGTCGGGCGAGAGTTTATCGATGCCGGCCTGTACCTGCGCTCCTAATTCCTCACGCTCCATCTCCTGTTGTACTGAACGACTGGAGGTATGGAGGTGATAGGTGTGATCGGCGAGATCGTCGGCCTGATTGTCGTGTGGTGTGCGCTGCCGTTTCCTATAATCGTCGATAATCAGATTGCGCGCCAACCTCATTAACCAGTTTTGGAGGTCACCCTGTTTAGCGTCGTATTGTTCCAAAGATCTGTAAATCCTAATAAAAACTTCCTGAGTCAGGTCCTCGGCTGAATCTGCTCGCGAAGTAAAACGGTAAGCCAGGTTATAAATCCTTCGCGAGTAGCTGTGAACAATCTCTTCCCAAGCCGCACCATCCCCGGCACGACACCTGCGGACCAACTCGGCTCCTTCGTTGGCAGCCAACGCTCTTGCAGCCCCCACTTATTGTTCCCCGCCTACGTAGTTATTGCCCTACCCGGCTCGCGCCGGCAGGACTTCCCTTGTTAGAACGGAATTACGATTCGCTGAAAAGGAAAGTTCCGGCAAAGCCCTTAAACTTCAGGACTATTCGTGATTTCCGAGCTTGAAGCCTTGAAGTTTCGCCGAAAGCTCCGGTTAACGGCTTTCTTGCTCCGTGTTATGAACTGTAGTAGCCTTCGCGCGGCCCAATATCTTGTGGTTTACTTTCTTGGCAAGTCAAGCGGTTTACTAACTGATGAAGTCTGCAACTCGAAAATACCTCGAATTTGGAGCCCTTTGCCTGCTCGCCGTGGCCATCCTCTGGTGGTTTGGCAGGAAACTCGATTGGTCTGCGGTGCGGGAGGCCGTTAGCCATGCCAACCCATATCTGCTCACGCTCGCCGTGGCCATCATTAGTTTGGCCTACTTATTCCGTGCGGCTCGTTGGGGCGCGCTGCTGGCGCCGCTTTCTCCAGCAAGTCTGAGAAACCTTTTCATCGCTACGACGGTAGGATTTGGGGCGGTGTTCCTCTTGGGACGAACTGGAGAAGTCGTACGTCCCGTAGTACTGCCTATGCGCGATCCTAAAATCAGTCCCAGTGCGTCGTTTGTTACGATCATGGTGGAGCGCATCTACGACATGATCGCCGTTGTCGTTCTGTTTGCCGTTAATCTTCTCTGGTTCAAGCCACCTGCAAATGCGGCTGTCGAATTTGGTCGGGTCCGAATGGCGGGAATTATTCTGTTGTTTGTGGCACTCCTCGGGGTATTTGGTCTAACACAATTCAGAAAGAAGTCAGCAGGCGCAATCAAATGGGTCAAGGGCACACTCGAGGGCCGACGTTTCATACCATTCAGGTTGACGCGGGCAGTGGTGAGCATTCTTGAACAATTGGCAAGAGCGCTCCGGGTGTTGGTGAATGCGCGTGAGCTTGCCATCACGGTAGCGTGGACAGCCATGGTGTGGCTGGCCATCGCGCTTGCTAATGTGCTTGTACTGCGCGCTTTCGGACTTCCGTTTGGCTTAACTGAAACAATCTTTGTTATGGGTTGGTCGCTCGTAGGTTCACTTGTGCCTACACCTGGAGGAGCGGCAGGAGCCTTTCACGCTGCCACCGCAGCCGGACTAATGCTTCTGGGCGTGGCACGAGAAACCGCGGCGGCAATCTCGATCGTGCTGCACGTGGTTGATTTTGGTGCTGCTCTGATCTTTGGCATGTATTACATCATCCGTGGCGACATAAATCTCTCTCGTTTGCGTGCAAAGACATCCTCTGAATCTGTGGAACACGCCGTCGAGGATGAACCGATTTTGCCGGAAAACTCGTCCGAGCTCTTCGTGGCAGCCGAGTTGGAAACAGCTCGCGCCAGGGATTGAACTAAGCGGAAGAAGGCGGATTGAAATCCGTCCCTGAGGTCTAATGCGATGAAGTGTCCGTTCTGCGGTTATCTCGAGGACAAGGTGGTTGATTCTCGCGAGTCTCGTGAGGGCGAGGCAATTCGCCGCCGCCGAGAGTGTCTGCGATGCGAACGAAGGTTCACTTCTTATGAACGAATCGATGAAATTCCATACATGGTCATCAAGAAAGACGGACGTCGTGAGCCTTTTGACCGCAATAAGGTGATGGCTGGACTTTTGCGCGCTTGCGAGAAGCGACCTGTGCCCTCCGGTAAGCTCGACGCGATCGTGAATGCGATAGAAAAATATGTGCAGGAATCGTCCGAACGAGAAAGACCGACAAGTAAGATAGGTGAGATGATCATGCGCCGCTTGAAGGAACTCGACAAGGTCGCATATGTTCGGTTTGCCTCGGTATATCTTGAGTTTGAAGACGTTTCGGAGTTTATGACCGAACTAAAACACCTGGTTCGGACGCGCTCGACGCAAACAAGCAGGAAGAACTAGCCCGAGAACAGGTAGAATGTTGTGACAACCGGAATTTGACGGTTCCATTGAATGATTAAGCCTGCCCCTGCAACTGGCCTTGAGCGCCTCGAACTCCATCGTCTCCGCGATCGCGTCGGACGGTTGTTTGCTGCATTGCAGGAGGCGACTGTGGCCGATGATCCGTTGGCCTCAGAAACCTGGGCGCCCCCGGTTGATCTTTGTGAGACAGCTAATGCGATCGTGTTGCGGGTGGAACTGCCGGGGCTGACTGCGGATCAGATCAAAATCGGCGCCACTAATACGCAGCTGAGAATCTGGGGTGAAAAAAAACGCCGAGTGGCGCGAAACAAGATACTGTCGCATCTCTGTTCTGAACGCAGCTATGGAAAGTTTAGCCGCCTTGTTCCGCTGCGATGGACGGTCAGCTTACGTGATGCCACCGCCGAAATGGCGAATGGAATACTGACAGTGAATCTTCCTAAGATCGAGGATCGCCGGGGAGCTGAGTTCAAGATTCCGGTTAAGGACGCGACAGACGATTAAAGCAACGCTTGTCGCCAATAGTCACAAGTAGCGACTGGATGGCGAGTTCGGAAGGTCAAACGAGAGGGCTGCAACTAGTCTCGTAGGCTCAACCGCTGTAATCGCTATGGTCGGAGCGGACATGCGGCGCGTTTCTGCAAGGTTGAGTGACAATGATTCGGTTGTTCGCTACGCTCAGTGCGGGCGAGACGCCCGCGGTCCCAGTAAAGAGCAGGCTTCAAAGCGCCGAATAGCGAACCAGGCTAATATCAATTATGGCAATCATCAAAGATATCAATTATGGCAATCATCAAAGACGCTGAAATAAGCGAAAGCATTGAAATGCCGGATAGCGGACAGGAGTTGCAGATTCCAAACGATCTGCCGGTGTTGCCGCTGCGTGACATCGTGATCTATCCATTCATGATCGTGCCTTTATTTGTTTCCCGTGAAAAGTCGATCCGCGCTGTTGATGAAGCGCTTGGCGAGAACCGCATGATACTGCTCGCGTCTCAGAGAGATCTCGACAAGGAAGAACCTAATGCCGAAGACCTCTACAAAGTCGGAACCGCTGCCGTGATAATGCGCATGCTGAAACTGCCCGACGGACGAATACGAATACTGGTTCAGGGACTCGCCCGTGCTGAGATTGAATCGGTGGACACAGCTGGGCCGTATATTCGCGGGCGTGTGCGTGTAATTAACGAGATCCTTCCTCCCGAGCGTTCACTCGAAGTTGAGGCGCTGGTTCGAAACGTTCGCGCTTCAATGGAAAAGGCTATCAATTTGGGCAAAAGTATCTCTCCCGAGGTAATGGCAATCGTCGCCAATTTGGATGATGCCGGCAGACTTGCGGATCTCTCTGCCTCTAATCTTGAACTCAAGGTCGAGGATGCACAGTCTGTGCTCGACGTCGCCGACACAACTGCTCGACTGCGCCGAGTGAACGAGTTGCTCAATAAAGAGATCGAGGTGTTGACTGTTCAGCAGGAAATCAATACTCAAGCACGCGCTGACATTGATCGTTCGCAACGCGAGTTTTACTTGCGCCAGCAGATGAAGGCTATCCAAAGCGAGCTTGGAGAAGGCAACGAGCTTGCAGAGGAGGTGGCGCAGTTTAGAGAAAAAATTGAATCCGCCAATATGCCCAAAGCCGCCGAAGATGAAGCGGTCAGGCAATTGAAAAAGCTCGAGCGGATGCATCCGGACGCGGCCGAGACCGCGACACTGCGAAACTGGATGGAGATCATGACCGACCTACCATGGTCGAAGGCGTCAGTTGACAATCTCGATCTGCAAAAAGCCGAACGTATTCTGAATGAAGATCACTACGGACTGGAAAAAGTTAAGGATCGGATTATTGAAGCACTGGCCGTGCGCAAGTTGAAAGAGAAACCCAAGGGACCAATCCTTTGTCTCGTCGGTCCTCCGGGCGTAGGTAAAACGTCTCTCGGCCGATCGATAGCGCGCGCCCTCGATCGGAAATTTATGCGGTTGTCGCTTGGCGGCGTTCACGACGAAGCTGAGATTCGTGGTCACCGGAGAACTTACGTGGGCGCCATGCCGGGCCGTGTTATTCAGTCGATCCAACAGGCCGGTACTAACAACCCATTGATCATGCTAGATGAGATCGACAAGGTTGGAGCAGACTTTCGTGGTGATCCTTCCTCGGCATTGCTTGAAGTCCTCGACCCGGAACAGAACAACAGCTTCCGCGATAACTACCTGGGCGTTACGTTTGATTTGTCCAACGTTATCTTCATGACCACGGCAAATGTGCTGGACACGATTCAGCCGCCGCTCCGTGATCGCATGGAAGTGATTCGTCTTGCTGGCTATACGGAAGAAGAAAAACGCGAGATTGCCCGCCGGCACCTGCTGCCAAAACAGATGGAAGAAAACGGCATCACCGCAAAGGATCTGCATATTTCGAAAACCGCATTGACGGCTATCATCCAGCAATACACACAAGAAGCAGGACTCAGACAATTGGAGCGCGAGATAGGACGGATTTGCCGGAAGGTTGCGCGGCGAATTGCAGAAGGGCAGAAGGGCTCTGTTAGAGTCTCGCTAAAAAATCTTCATGAGTTTCTTGGAGCACCTAAGATCATTCCCGAGGAGGTACTCAAAAAAGACCAGATTGGCGTTGCAACTGGCTTGGCTTGGACCGCAGTTGGGGGCGACGTGCTCTTCATTGAATCTCTCAAGATGAAGGGCAAGGGCAATCTGGTACTCACCGGTCAACTGGGCGACGTCATGCGTGAATCGGCGCAGGCTGCTTACTCATACGCCAAATCGCGGGCGAAGGAATTGGATATTAACGAAGAAGACTTCAATAACTATGATCTCCATATCCACATTCCCGAGGGCGCGATTCCCAAAGACGGACCATCCGCGGGAATTACCCTCGCGACCGCGATGGTTTCGGCGCTTTCGGGAAGGCCGGTTAGGAAGGATGTGGCAATGACCGGCGAGATTACGTTGCGCGGAAATGTGCTTCCAGTAGGCGGCATAAAGGAGAAGGTATTGGCGGCCCGCCGCGCTCGAGTCTCAACGATAATCCTGCCCCAACAGAACCGGCGCGACCTGGATGAGGTTCCCAAAGAACCTTTCAAAGACATCCGTTTTGTGTTCGTTGATAATATGAGGCACGTCTTTCGTGAGGCACTGAAAGAGCCAGTAGTGCCGCCAGTTACGTCCACTTCGCGGCCGCAAAGAATACCGCAGGCGGCTGCTCCCAGACAGGCCTAAAAACTCCAGGAGTTAAGAGATAAATGAAATTCAGCAGTAAGATTCCCTCAACTGGCCTCGCAGCTCTAACGTTAATCCTCACACTTTCTGCCGCGTCGTTCGCGCAGAACCATGGCGGCAATTTTCCCAAAATCAAAGTCAAAAATTTCGGTCAGATGGACGAGCGCTTCTATCGCGGTGCGCAGCCGAAGGAAAAGGACTACCAGGATTTGGCAACGCTGGGTATCAAAACTGTGATTGACTTGCGTGAGGACCCCGAGTCTTACGAGAAGCGCTACGTGGAAGCGTTAGGAATGCGCTACGTAAATATTCCGATGGGTGGCAAGGAATATCCGAAGATCGATCAGGTAAATCAGTTTTTGAAACTGGTGGATGAACCGTCGACAGGCAAGTTTTTTGTACACTGCGCTGGTGGCCGTCATCGCACCGGCGTGATGGGCGCGGCCTACCGTTTCAGTCATTATCACTGGAATTTCGATCAGGTTTATGCCGAGATGAAGTACTACGACTTCTACACTCGCTTCGGGCATGGAAAGATGAAGGATTTTGTCCAGGACTATTGGAAGCAGATACAGGCCAAACAAGTCAATGTCGTACCTGTGACGACGACTCGCTAACACGAACTATTGATACATATAAGAAGATATCTTTTTTTGTTCCCACTCGATGCTGGCGACATTTGCTGAATCACCTGCCAGGATTTCCTCGCTCAGTTTGTCAGTCGTAACTATGGGACCTACATCAATCGAATAGACCAAACTTCCTAGCGATCCGTTACCATCTTCTCGTTCCATTCCTCTGAGCTCTGAATCAAACCTATGGCGCTCCAGTATGTCTCGCAAGACTGCCTGCGTTGCCGCCACGTTTCCTGTTGTCACTTTAAGATCCATAGTTCGTGATACCTCGCCGGCCTCACGGTATTCGAGAATCCAGAGAACCAGTAGCGAAAAAACGGTCAGGATAAGAGCGAGGTCCCAACGTCCGACGCCTGCGGCTAAACCCACCGCGAGACTAATCAACAACACTGTGATTTCTTTTGGGTCTCGAATGTTTGTGCGGAAACGAACAACCGAGACTGCTGCAAATATTCCGAACGCGCGCGCTGCATTATCACCGACGATAATCATCAGCGCAGCGGCTACTATGGCAAGAAGTATCTGCGTTTGGGAGACGTAAGGATTACGTTTGTGAATCAGCGGACGCTTGCGCGGCCTAAAAGCCAGCGCTGCTCCGAGCAATGCTGCCAGCAGGAGCCGAAGCGTGATTTTTGCGAGAACCTCACCCCACGTTTCGCCGCGTACGATGTGGGCTTCACTCTGTGGTACACCAAAAAGACGGTCAAAGAACGGCTCGTTACTGGGTGCTGTCGTCGAGGACGTGCGTTCGTTTACAGTTGACGAAGCTGTCGGTGTTGTTGCTTCGTTGGATCTTCCGGCTATCAGATAAACGGCAAGCGCGCTCACGCCGAGGACAAGCACAAACACCACAAGCAGTGTCAGCAACTCTCTTTTTCTTTTCGAATCAGGATCTGAGATCACAGCCTCCCGAGAGGTGTGGTCAGGCATTCATTCCGTTTGCCACCGAGGTTTCCTGACCAATGAAAAATGTTTGACTGGCGAATGGCTTGTCGCCTTCGGCACGTTTCACGACCTGATATGACCCATCCGGTTGAAGTTCTCTCGCCTTAACATTGTCGCGGAAATACGCAGCCAGCACGACGTTCTTCAAATAGTGCTTCAATGCCGGATCGGAAACGGGCGCAACTACTTCAACCCGATGTTTTAGATTGCGCGACATCCAGTCGGCACTGCCGATATAAACCTCATCGTCCCCGCCGTTTGCAAAATAGAAAACACGGCTATGTTCGAGAAAACGTCCAATGACGTTTCGCACGGTAATGTTTTCCGACAAACCAGGTACTCTTGGCCGAAGCATGCAGATGCCACGGACAAACAGCTCAATCCTTACGCCTGCCTGCGAGGCCTCGTACAATTTCTCGATAATCTCCTTGTCGGCGAGTCGATTGATCTTTGCCGAAATGTAGGCGGTCTCGCCTGCGCGAGCGTGAGCGATCTCGCGATCGATGAGCGAAGTCATTTTCTCACGAAGGTTGACAGGGGCAACCAGAAGCTTTCGATACTCGGTTTGACGCGAGCAGCCGGTAAGGTAATTGAAGAGCTCAGTCGCGTCGGCGCCGATATCATCATCTGCGGTAAACAAACCGGCGTCCGTGTAGGTGCAAGACGTAGTCGGATTGTAGTTTCCCGAAGCGATGTGCATATACCGCTTGAGTGCATCGCCTTCACGACGCACTACCAGAGTCAGCTTGCCGTGAGTTTTCAAACCGAGAATTCCATAAACTACGTGAATGCCCGCATGATCCAGCTTTCGGGCCCACTCGATATTGTGCTCTTCATCAAAGCGCGCTTTTAGTTCAATCAGTGCCGTGACCTGCTTTCCATTCTCGGCGGCCCGAATGAGTGCCGGTGGAATGGGAGAGTCGGGACCTGTTCGATATAGGCAGATCTTGATGGCGACAACGTCGCTGTCGTCTACCGCTTCGTCAATGAAACTAGTTACGGCGTCATACGAGTCGTAAGGGTGATGCAGCAGGATGTCTCGCTCTTTCATAACGTCAAAAGTGGATTTCCCGCCACGCCACTTTGGTAGTGTCGAAACAAAAGGCTCATCCTTGAGGTCAGGGCGTTTTAAGTCATACAGCGACATGAAGTCCTGCACGTTGAGGGGACTGTCGACTTGGTAAACATCCTCGGACGAGAGTTTCAGAGACTCTGTCAGGTACTCAATCATCTCTCCCGGCATGTCGCTGGAAGCTTCAAGACGAACGGGTGCGCCAAACCGTCGCTGACGCAACTCCTGTTGAATAAGACGCAAGAGGTCTTCAGCCTCGTCCTCGCGAATTTCGATGTCCGCGTCGCGTGTCACGCGAAAACGATGACACTTTCCGGTGATCATTCCTGGGAAAAGCGAATCGCGATTTGCTTCGATCAGTTCCTCCACCAGCACAAACTTCGTTCCAAACTTGCCGACGGGAACCAGACGGGGCACTAGCGAAGGGACCTTAATCCGTACAAAGCGAGGCACGTGCTTGTGTTTTGGATCCGCTGGTGAATCACCAGCAGGAGCTTGAACCATCAACCCCAAATTAAGGCTGAGAGGAGAAATGTAGGGAAACGGATGACTCTGGTCTACGGCCAGAGGGGTCAGGACAGGGAACACCTTTTCCATGAAGTACGCGCGCAGCGCTTTCTGATCCGCCAATGATAACGACTCATATGCCACTACCTGTATACCTGCGGATTCCAGTTCTGGAAGCACCTGTTCGCGAAGACATTTCGTCTGCGCCTCAACCATGGGAACGACGCGTTGTCTAATTTCCCGCAACTGCTCCTCCGGAGTCATGCCGTCGGGCGATAACTCGGTAACATTCTCCTCCAACTCTTCTTTAAGACCCGAGACTCGGATCATGAAAAACTCATCCAGGTTGGAAGAGAAGATCGCGAGAAACTTCAGTCGCTCCAGCACCGGATTGGTTTCGTCGAGCGCTTCCTCTAAAACGCGTCTATGAAACTCAAGCAGGCTCATCTCGCGATTGAAGAAGAGGCGAGTGGCGCCAGGTGCGGTCGGAAGTAGCGCCGGAAGGCGGCCAGTCTCGGTGCCACTGTGCGACAGGGACTCTTTTCTTAAAGCAGTAGACATCGTTTTTCCTTAATTATACGAGAGAGACACCAGAATTAGGTACAACTCCACACGGAGACCCTTTTCTGGAGATCAATCCGATGGAGAAGAGAGCAACGGCTGTTCCAAACTGATGTTATGAGGCAGAGCGCTCATCGAACGTTCGCTATGAGTCACTTTCTCAACAAAATGATCGCAAAAACACCACCTAAGTGTACGGAATTAGTCCTCAGCGGAGTTCTGGCCGAAACGGGGTCTTGGGGCATCGTAAACCCTGTTTGCCTGGACCTGGATAAGCTGATCGGTTTCCAGGATGTAGGCGGTTAGCTGATTGCCATAGACGCAACCAGTATCCAAGCCGATTGCGTGGCTGGATTTCCGCGGCATTGACGACGGCCAATGACCGAAAAGGATCACCTTCTCGCCATCATAAACGTCATACCAGGGGGTTCCTACTCTGCTCGTTCGGTCGGGTCCTAAGGTTCTGAGTTCGATGAGGTCTTCCGGCGACTGCTCGTCTAACTTGATTCCCGGACGCACGCCTGCGTGGACCACGGCGTGTGTCCCCAGATCAATTAGAAAAGGTAGGGAACTCAAATAAGCGGTGTAACGTTCCTGCTCGGGCGCTAGCTCAAGGCAAGCGCGCTCTTGAGACTTCTTGAGCTTGGCGACCTCGCCCCGCCAGAATTTCAGGATGGCAAGATCATGGTTACCGATCACGGAAGAGAATCGCTCATCACTGCCGAAGAGGTCCAATACCTCAGCATTTTTTTGGCCCTTCACGATCAGATCACCCACCGCCACTACACGATCGTCCGCCGCTAAGCCTAATCTTTCGAGCAAGGAAACAAGCTCATCGTAGCAGCCATGGATGTCGCCAATAACGATTGTGCGTCCCATTATTTCCCCTTCAGCGTGAAAGCTGAATTTTAGATCTGAAGTCTTGGATCTGTAGTCTTGGGCCAACAGAAAGAAAACAAAAGACAGATTTCAGCGACCGGCGTTTGAAAGTTTTCCCACGACCGAGATTCGTTTAGAAATCGGACTTGTCCTCCCTTAACCCCGCTTCGTTTAGAAAGCGGACTTTCCGCCTTATACCCGATTCGTTTAGAAAGCGGACTTGTCCGCCCCACGAGGACAGGGGACAACTACCATAACTAAACGGGCCGAAGAGCAGGCTTCGTTTAGAAATCGGACTTGTCCTCCCTTAACCCCGCTTCGTTTAGAAAGCGGACTTGTCCGCCCCCTCGAGCCGGAACACAAGTACCATAACTAAACTGGACACATGATCGGGATTCGTTTTGGAAATCGGACTTGTCCGACCCCGACCACGGGGGCACAAGTACCCTAGCTAAACGGGGCGCATGCCGGGGCACAAGTGCCCTAGCTAAACGGGGACATGTTGGGGCACAAGTGCCTTAGCTAAACGGGACGACATGCCTGGGGCACAAGTGCCCTGGCTAAACGGGAGACATGTTGGGGCCCAAGTGCCTAGCTAAACGGGACGACATGCCTGGGGCACAAGTGCCCTAGCTAAACGGGGCGCATGCCGGGGCACAAGTGCCCTGGCTAAACGGGAGACATGTTGGGGCACAAGTGCCCTAGCTAAACGGGAGACATGCCGGGGCATAAGTGCCCTAGCTAAACGGGAGACCCCCAGAGCTGGGCTAAATCGAGCTTATTTGGAACCTTGAGCCTCCCAAGTCGTTCTACTTAACGCGCAACCTCCAAAGGGGAGGTTGCATCTATGTCTAGGCGGCGAAACTAGTGGAAAAGCTAACCAATTTGCCGTCTACTTGGATTGTAACGTGTTTGACACACCGGAAAACCGTATGATAACCTCCGGTTGACTTTGGCTTCGTTTTAGAAGGCATTCTGGGTCGTCCAAGCCTCAAAATGTCGGAAAGCCTAAGACCTCGCATTAAATAAATTGGATACCGCTTTGCAACTAACCCCGGCGAGACCGGTCTGACATTTAGCAAACAGCTCGAAGGAGAACGACCCTGATGACGATGAACTGCTCAATTTTCGTAGCGCGAACAACGCTATTTGCAGCACTCGTCGTTTCGGCTATATCTGTTTATGGGCAGGTTCCGGCTGGTGGTTCGTCGGCGCGGGATATTCCCACCGCCGTTCAGCAAGCGGACGACCAGGTTTCTAAGGTCATCGCCACAGCGGAAGACCACTTCCGAAAAGGTAAATTAAACCTTGAGGACAAAAAGCGCGATCAGGCGCGTGATGAGTTTGATAAGGCGGTAGACTCCATCCTGGAATCCGGCCTGGACGTCAGAGCAAGTCAGCGTCTGCAAGGGTTCTACCTGGAACTCGTCGAGCGAATCTATCGTGAAGAAGTTCCCCCCGGCCGTGCTCCTGTTCAGGCGAATGTTTCGGAGTTGGTTGCTCAGAACGGCAGTTCAACCGGCGCCCCCCAACAACAGAAGAGTGAGCCGCCACAGATTGGATTTCGCGAGCAGAGATTTGAGCCATCACCGCTGGACGAACTAAGCAAGCTGGTTCTTACTGACGACGAAAAGAACGTTTCCCAGGCTGACGTCCTCGCGCTCGAACAAGCCAAGCAGAACGTGAACTTTGGTTTCACGATCAATCCGCTGATCCAGCAGTACATCAACTATTACCAGGGTCGCGGTCGAAGCACCATGGAAACCGGTTTACGCCGGTCTGGTCAGTTCATGAAGCTGGCCCGCCAGATATTCAAAGAAGAAGGCGTGCCGGTTGACATCACCTGGTTGGGCCAGGTCGAAAGCGCCTGGAAGCCCAAGGCCGTGTCCTGGGCAGCAGCGTCGGGGCTGTGGCAGTTTGTTCCCAGCACCGGCCGACAGTTTGGTCTTCGCCAAACTGCGTGGATTGACGAGCGCAATAGCTTCGAACAGGCCACACGTGCGTCCGCAAAGTATCTAAAGAGCCTTGCCGCGCGTTACAACGGCAACTGGGAGTTAGCCATGGCAGCCTACAACACGGGCGCTGGCAACGTTGACCGGGGAATTTCACGGGCGGGCACCGCAGATTTCTGGGCAATCTACCCCTACATTGCGCAGGAAACCCGCAACTACGTCCCCAACATTCTCGCTACAATCCTGATTGCTAAGAATCCTGAAAAGTACGGATTCAAAGGTATTCGTCCGGACTCTCCGATGGGCTACGATGTTGTGCAAGTATCGAATGCAACAAGCCTGCAACTCGTGGCCGAAGCAACCGACACCAGCGTTGACGCAATTCGCGGTCTTAATCCAGAGCTCAGGCGCGATACTACTCCGAAAGGCGAGGCTTATAACGTTCGCGTTCCCGGAGGAAAAGGAAAACAGTTTTACGCACTGCTGAAACGGATTCCCGCTGAGCGCCGCGACACGGCTCGCGTAATTTCCGTGGTGCCTGGTGAAGATCTCCAGAATGTCGCCAACCGCACCGGAGTCAGTTTGGCTCAATTACAGGCAATGAACACTGGCGTCGATTTAAAGTCGACGAATAAGCTGGTCGTTCCCAGCAACAACGTTCGCTTGACGTTGTACCGGCGCAAGGGTGCTAACGAACCTGCTGCCTCAGTTCTGACGAAGATTCGCGCGCGCAAAGGCGACACGATCGCCCGAATCGCCGCCGCACGAAATCTTGATGCGAGTGAAGTAGCCCGTTTGAACGGCGTTACTCCTGAAGTTGAACTTCGCGCTGGACAGGAAATCCGCCTGCCAGCAACGGTTGCTGCTGCCCCGTCGCGCCGCCGGTAGTTTTGGCAAGATTTGAAATCCTGAACGCGTCCGTCTTGTTGCCACCCTCAACGGGAAAGTTCTACTGAGCGCGCTTTCGCTATCGACGCAAGCGCGCTCGATTCGTTTTCACCCCTCCGCTTAACTAAATGCATTTTCAGCTCCGCTGGTTCCGCAGAGGAAGCATCTCCCATGCTCTTTCGCACTCTCTCAGCAGCGGTTTATGGCATCAACGCCGACCTGGTCGATATCGAAGTTGATCTGACGCCCGTACGCGGCGAAACAGAATCGCCCTCCGTAACAATTGTCGGATTGCCTGATGCCGCAGTACGTGAATCGCGCGAACGGATTCGCGCTGCGATTTGCAACTGCGGTTTCTACTTTCCGATCCAAAAAATCACTATTAATTTAGCGCCGGCCGATGTGCGAAAGGAAGGCGCTAGTTTCGACCTGCCGATTGCGCTTGGCATCCTTGGCGCAAACAGCGATCTCGCTGAAGAGAACAACTTAATTGACGTTCTTTGTGTTGGTGAGTTGTCGCTTGACGGACGTGTCCGACCAATCAAAGGCGCACTGCCAATTGCGATTCTTGCGCGCGAGGCATTGATAAAGTATTTGATTCTTCCCGATGAGAATGCGAAGGAAGCGGCTGTCGTATCCGGTGTAAACGTTTTTCCAGTTGCCGATTTACGGAGTGCGGTTGAATTGGTTGCAGCCCTGCGCTCTTTAAACCCACCTGAGCCATTGACAGTCGATCCCGCGGAAGTTCTCTTGCGATCGGATCACTACAACGTGGACTTTCGGGAAGTTCGCGGCCAGCTGTCGGTCAAGCGAGCCCTTGAAGTTGCCAGCGCTGGATCCCACAACATCTTGCTAATTGGTCCTCCAGGTTCGGGCAAGACCATGCTGGCTAAACGGCTGCCGACCATCCTGCCGCCGCTGGAATTTGAAGCAGCGCTGGAGCTAACAAAGATTCATTCGGTGGCCGGGTTGACCGGGCGCGCCGGGTTGGTTACCGAACGGCCTTTTCGTTCTCCACATCACACCATCAGTGACGCCGGCCTAATTGGTGGCGGCGCAGTTCCGCGTCCAGGCGAAGTTTCGCTGGCGCATCAGGGCGTGTTGTTTCTCGATGAATTGCCCGAGTTTGACCGCAGTGTTTTGGAAGTGTTGCGACAGCCTCTTGAGGATCAGAAAGTAACGATCAGTCGCGCTGCAATGTCGTTGACATTTCCCGCCTCATTCATGCTGGCAGCGGCAATGAATCCCTGTCCCTGCGGTTTTTGGAATGATCCAACCCGCGAATGTCGCTGCACGCCTTTGCAGATTCAGCGCTACGTCGGACGCATCTCGGGTCCGCTGTTGGATCGAATTGACATTCACATTGATGTGCCTGCGGTGAAGTTTCGTGACCTTACCGGAGACGCGCCGCCGGAGACTGACGACTCGAATACGATTCGCGAGCGGGTAATTTCTGCACGCGAGAAACAGCGGATTCGGCTGACGGATGAAAGGATATTTTCCAACGCCGAAATGACACCACGGATGATTCGGCGACACTGCCGTATCGACGCCGAAAGCGAGCAAATGCTGGAGCGAGCGATGACGCGGCTGGGCTTGTCAGCGCGTGCTTATGACCGTATCCTGAAAGTCAGTCGCACAATTGCAGATTTGGAGGGTTCTGCAGAGATCCGCTCGGCGCACGTAGCCGAAGCGGTGGGCTATCGTTCACTCGATCGCACCTACTGGATCTGAGCCTGAGCATGAGGAAATGTTGCTGCGGCTGAGGAAATTCAATATCTTTTGGGTCGGGGAAGGCAACGACGCGCGCGAAACGCTGCATCACACCCGCGTTGAGGGCGACCAACGCCTCGCAGGAGCCTGTTTGGCCGATGCCGAGGAGGGTTGCCGCTCCTTTGAAAGACGCGGGCGGGTGATATCGTAGCGAACAAGCGTTAAGGATGTAAGTCTCGTAAGCTTGCCCAAATACGAACACGTGACCGCAGCCGAAACCGAGACGCCGCCGGAAACAGATTACGAGCTGGCACAGGAAGCCGCTCAGGGCGATATGGCAGCCTTTGAGCAACTTTACCAGCGGCATAATCGCCGGGTTTACTCGCTGTGCCTGAGAATGACCAGCAATGTCTCGGAAGCGGAAGACCTCGCACAGGAAGTCTTCATTCAGCTCTTTAGAAAAATTGGAAGCTTTCGTGGTGAGTCGGCCTTTACTACCTGGCTGCACCGGCTGACCGTCAATCAAGTCTTGATGCACTTCCGCAAACGCGGCGTCAAGATGGAACAGACGACCGACGATGGCGAAACACCAATACAGATAGTCAAAGGGACTGAAAACCCCAATGCGATGCCGGTAGTGGATCGCATAGCCCTCGACAAAGCTATTGGTCAACTGCCGCCCGGCTACCGCACGGTTTTTACCCTTCACGATATTGAGGGACACGAACACGAAGAGATTGCCAGGATGCTAGGGTGTTCAGTTGGGACTTCCAAGTCTCAATTGCACAAGGCCCGTATGAAATTGCGCGGCCTTCTTAGGCAACAGAAGACGAAAGACTAGCTTCCAACTGAGCATGCAGGGTTTCACCCCGGAAACCTGCAAAGACATAATGAAGCACTCCGAAATAAGTTTTTGAACGCAGTCTCCCCTTGATTGCTTGAAAACCAAGTGCCACGCATTAGGGGTCGTTTTGACCAGCGAAATAGGCGAAGGCAGGTTAGAGGTTACAGACAATGAACTGCGAAAAGTGTCATGATTTAATTAGCGAGTTTCTAGATGGCGCACTGAGTCACGAAGATCAAGCGACCCTCAATTCGCACCTCGAGGAATGTCTAGACTGCGCCAGTGTCCGCGATGATCTGCAATCGATAGTCGGCTTTTGCCGCGCGCACCGTGGCGAGTACAGTGCGCCGCCAAACGAGAAAGCCTTGTGGCAGCGCATTCGGAATGTCATTGAGGCTGGTGCGAATCCGGTAGTTGTAGAGTCTGCGCTGGCGCGTCGGAGTTCCTGGAAAAACTGGCTCGGGCGCAGTTGGGAACTTTCGTTCCCGCAACTGGTCGCTTCAGTGGCTGCCATTGTGTTGGTCGTCTCACTTTCAACGGCTGTAGCCTTACGCCGCTATCAGAGTGCAGGCGCATCCCCGACCGTCCAGGCTGCCTCTTCACAGGAAAGCCTGAGGATCGCTGCCGAAAGCGTGCGCGACCGCGTCTCGCAGCAGCAGCAACTGATTTCTTACTGGAACCAACGAGTAGAATATAACAAGGCTCGCTGGAGTCCGGAGATGCGTGAGACCTTTGAGCGCAATTTGAAAGTGATCGATCAGACGGTAAATGATCAGTTTGACGCTTTGAGCCTGAATCCCCACGACGAAGTGTCCGAGGAAATACTGAACGCCGCACTTAACGAAAAGCTCTCGCTGTTGAAGGAGTTTGCTGAGCTCTAATACTGCCTGAAGCGAAGTCTAAAGGAATTTAGGTTGTCTATTAGCCCCGCGCCCATGAGAATGCGAATGTCGTCCACCCGATTTGAAATCCCCCGTGTCCATCTTTCTTCGAAAGTTGTAGTGTTCGTGTCCTTTCTGCTGGTTGGGGCGCTCAGTCTGAACAGTGTCAATGCGCAGCAACGTTTGTCGAAGCGATATCCGACCGGAAAAAATGTTCGGATTGAACTCAAAAATATCTCCGGCACCATTACGGTTGAGTCGTGGAACCGAGACGAGGTCAAGCTTACCGCTACCCTTGAATCACCCAAGGCGAACCTTGCACCGCGGCAGACCAGCGACGCCTTGATTGTCGACGTCCGGGCTGACAATCGCGGACGCAGCGATGTCGGCAACGTAAACTTCAACTTGCAGGTACCGATCAATTCCTCCGTTGATCTTGAAACCATGCGCGGTCAGATTACGGTAACTAACATTCATGGCGGCATGGTTCGGGCCCATGTTTCCTCAGAAGGTGACATTGAATTGAGCGGTATCACCGCGTCGCAGGTGTATGCTCAAAACACTATTGGAAATATCTTCTTTGATGGGGAATTCGCCCGGGGTGGAACTTATCATTTCCAATCAAGCAAAGGCGACATAACTATACGTATCCCTGCAGACTCGGCCTTCAATCTCGAAGCCGCTGCGCCCAACAAGAAGATTGCGCTCGGCCAGTTTTGGAACAAGGACATCAAGAGCCTCGGCAATGGACGAAAATATGTTGGCGATGTCGTCGATGGCCGTTCTAAAGTGATGGTCACAAACTTCCAGGGCAGCATTACCTTCATTCGCCGTTAGAATTAGAGCTACTCGAGCTATACCCGCGGACGCCCTTAATTAGATTAGGGCGTCCTTTTTTTGTAGCTCATGAGTCGAATGATAGTATCGTCAAGTGGAACCAAGGCTAAACACAACTAAATCAAACGCGAGATTTTGGAAGTACTGGTTCCTCCGTACAAATAAAACAATGCGCTCTGTTTTTCCGCTTCTGCTGATTGTCCTTTTCGTCGCCTTGCCGGCGCCCGTCCTCTCACAGAAGAAAAAAACTCCACCTCCGCCGAGCCGACCACCCCTATTGCTGCGGACGACTACGAAGCGTGAGCTCAAGCGTTTTGCATATGGAGGCACGCTGACAATCGTTGGCGCGCCCGAGGGTTCAATCACAGTCGAAGGGTGGCCGCAGAGCGAGGTGGACATCAGTGCTGAGAT
>DATBRN010000236.1:0-5334 GCA_036560225.1 Pyrinomonadaceae bacterium
AGACGGCAGACGGCAGACGGCAGACGGCAGACGGCAGACGGCAGACGGCAGACGGCAGACGGCAGACGATATCCCAATTCTCATTTTTTATTTCTCATTTTTCATTTTTCATTTTCAAGAATTTTCATTTGTCCTTGATCAGGAGCCATTGAAGAACTCTTGTGCGTGATTTTGATATGCGCAGGGATTTGCTCCGATTCCTCAAATGAAAAATGTCAAATGAGATATGGAAAATATTGTTTTCATGCTGACTTCCTTCTTCCAACTGACGACTGCTGACCGCCGAAGCAGCTTCCTATTCACTATTTACGATTCACTATTTACGATTCACCATTTACTATTCACCCCATGAAAGCCATTCAGGTTGCCGAACTTGGTGGGCCGGAAGTGCTCAAACTCGTAGATCTTCCGGTTCCCGATCCGAAACCAAATGAAGCGTTGGTCCAGATTGAAGCTGCAGGCGTCAACTTCATCGACGTTTATTTCCGCGAGGGCCGCTATCCGGCCCCGCTGCCTTTCATCAATGGGCAGGAAGCGGCAGGCGCAGTAGTCGCGGTGGGTTCAGATGTAACCACCCTCAGACTGGGTGACCGCGTCGCTTACACCGGTGTACTTGGGAGTTATGCTGACTATGCCGCCGTTCCTGCCGACCGCCTCGTTAAGATTCCCGACGAACTAGACTTTACTCGGGCTGCGGCTGCTATGCTCCAGGGAATGACGGCCCACTATCTAAGTCATAGTACCTACCCGATACAGAGTGGTGAAAGTGTGTTAATTCACGCGGCGGCGGGCGGTGTTGGACTGTTGCTAGTGCAGATGGCGAAGAGCCGCGGCGCGCGTGTAATCGGCACTACTGGTTCTGATCAGAAGGCCCAACTCGCGCGCGATGCCGGCGCGGATGAAGTCATCGTCTATACGCAGAAGGATTTTGAATCTGAAACCAAGCGCCTCACTGAAAGCCAGGGCGTCCACGTTGTATATGACGGAGTGGGTAAGGACACTTTCGAAAGGGATCTTAACGTGCTCCGCCCGCGTGGCTACCTCGTTCTCTTCGGTGGCGCTAGTGGCGCTGTCCCACCATTCGATCTTTTAGAACTCACTAAACACGGATCGCTTTTCGTCACACGCCCCAGTCTGCAACATTACGTGGCCACGCGCGAGGAACTGGAACAGCGATCTAATGATGTCTTGCAGGGCGTTGTTCGCGGCGAACTCAAACTGCGGATACATAAGACGTACCCACTCGAGGAAGCGCAACAAGCCCATCGCGATCTCGAAGGCAGGAAAACCACGGGCAAGGTTTTGCTGATTCCGTAGAAGCTTATTGCTGGCGCAACGAATCTACGCGTAGTGTGGATTATGGTCAGGTAGTGTGGAGGGTACCGGTTGTTCGCGCTCCGCGCTCAGTGCGGGCGGGACGCCCGCGGTCCCAGTATTTAGACCTCAGTTTCGGCGGCTGCCGGTAAATCTTAAGAGGAAGAAAAACAAGTTGATGAAATCGAGGTAGAGAGACAGTGCTCCGACCACGGCGTACGAACCCACCCGACCATCGGGTAACGCGACGGCCATCTGCTTCAGTCGTTGCGCGTCCCAAGCCGTCAGACCCGTAAACACCAACACGCCAATCACTGAAATCACGAATTGCAGCGCATCGTTCTGCCAGAATAAACCGACCACCATGGCAATGAGGAGTCCAATCAGGCCCATGAAGAAAAACTGGCCGAGGCCCGCAAGACTACGTTTTGTAACTGTTCCGAAAACCGCGGTAGCACCAAACATGCCGGCCGTAATAATGAAGGTTTGTGTAATGGAGGCCCCCGTGTAGGCTAGAAGTATCACTGACGACGTCACTCCCACGAGACCCGAGTACAACGCGAAAAGTGCAGCCGCAGTTGTTGGCGCAACTTTATCGACGCGCGCAGAGAGATAGATGACGAGTCCCAACTGGGCGAAAAGCAAACCCCAGAACAGCAGGCGATTAAAAACCAGCGTTTCGACCAGCCCGGGCGTCGAAGCCACTCCAAAAGCGACACCCGCGGTAATCAGCAAGCCAACAAACATCCAGCCATAGACCTTGCTGAGAAAAGCACCCACCCGTTCGTCGCGCACATCCACCACTGGTGGCGAACTAACTGAACCCTGATTCCACGAAGGTTGATTCCAGCTCATATATCTAATCACTCCCCTGATAGCGACCTACCAGCTTCGAAATTTGGATTCCCGACAGGTTTCAATTATAGCTGTATTCCCGAAAAAGCACTCTCGCGCAGTACTATGCAGCTTGAATCTCACGCAACAGCCACAGCCTCTTATCCAAGGCGTGACTTCCCAGTGGCGGGAAGAGACTCAAACATCAGTACCGGAAGCGGTAGCGACCGGCCGAAGACTCAAGGGGAGTATCTCATTCTCCGACGATCAGTTGTCAGGTGGTTCCTCTCAATATGTCAAATCGGTGTCGTACTGGAGTGCTGGTAAACAAGCTTGAGTCTTCAGCCGGTCGCTACCGCTTCCGGTACTGATTTGTGTGCAACGTCCATCGTGAGCGATTACGTTGACAACTTGATTATTTAGAAAAGGTGGCTTCGGTATGTGGGACTACTGGAAAGCTCTGCCGTTGTTCGCACTGCGCGCTCATTGCGGGCGATACGCCCGCGGTCGCAGTAGCAAACTGCGCTCCTCCCCAGCGGGAACCAATCCACACTGGGGAAGGAGGCGAAATGTCCCGAGGTTAAACCACAGGCCTGCGGCCGCTGATTAGATTAATAAGCAGTACCACCAGGGCTATCACGAGCAGCAGGTGAATAAAACCGCCGAGCGTGTAGCTGGAAACAATCCCGACCAACCATAGGATCAGAAGAATCACAAAGATTGTCCAAAGCATTGTCTATCCCTCCTTTTGCGCCCGCAATTGGCGCGTTGCAATTGCCGAAAGGTTTAGTCGGCAACGCTTGTGCCAACTGGTCAGGCGGGAACCGCAAATCGTTGCGTATAGTGTACTTTCCCCTCTCGACTGATGGTTTTCGCTTGATCTTGCAAGGTCATTTAGGCGTACGGAAACGCGGCAGTTTGAAGCTCGCCAACACCTTTTTGATTCAGATCGTAAAGTAGCCCCGATTACCAATGCGACAACTTCTGAGGCGGAGTTTAGGCAAATGCGGTAAACGGAAACGCTAGACGAAGAAGATGGCTGTCAAGGCAACTTCAAGATTCACGCTTTATTTAACCTAGTTGGCTGATTCGGACATCCACATTTTCCCTTTTTGCATCTGGACTTATGTCTGTGTTGGCTGTTAAAGTAAGTAAGTGCTTGCCGCTGCCAAACGCGACGAGCGCCCTTACTTTAAGAATCTCGGGTTTTGTACCGCGTGGTTGTCCCCAGGCACTTCCTCGCCCCAACCTGATCCATTGAAATCAACACGAAAGACAGTTCTGTCAATCGAGAATTCAACTCTCCGCTATTCCCTGGTTAACCCAAGTTAATTGTTGCCCCGTTAACAAGGCCGGCGAGAGTTTTGGAGTACTTGCATGCCTTCCCCAATCAAGAAAATCGTTTCCAGTTCACAAAGAATCATCCTGGTTTTGGTCGCCACGACGATAGCCGCAGTACTCATCGCTGCGACTGTCATCCTAAGCCACCAGAGCCGCACGCCGCGAATCAGCAAAATCAACTATTCAGAGCTCTACCAGATTGCTGAAACCGGATCAGCTATCTCGCTGGCTATTGAGGGCGACACCTTAACAGTCCAAAGTAAAGAGAATGTGCTGCTTCAGGCCACGGTTACGAGCGAGGTCACTCGCCAAGGGGTAGTCGAACAGTTTCGCAAGAACAATGTTCCGATTGAGTTTCGGTCAGCACAAGTTAGTTGGGCGATAACTCTGTTGACCTGGGGCGCACCACTTTTCACGGTTCTGTTAATGGGTTTTATTGGCTGGCGAGTTTATGCAAGCATGAATGGCGGCGTCGGCAGCTTCAGCGTGGGCGATCAAAACGGAAAACAAAGCGTAACGTTTGGGGATGTCGCGGGAGTCGATGAGGCTACTGCCGAATTGGCTGAGACAATTGATTTCTTACGTGACCCCGCGCGCTTCGGCCGGCTTGGGGGTCGAGCTCCTCGCGGAATCCTCCTTTATGGACCGCCGGGAACAGGGAAAACACTGCTGGCGCGGGCAATCGCCGGCGAAGCGGACGTGCCCTTCCTACTGGCGTCAGGTTCCAGCTTTCAGGAAAAGTTTGCGGGTGTTGGTGCATCACGAGTGCGGCGGCTCTTCGCCGAGGCTAAGAAAGTTTCGCCTTGCATTATCTTCATTGATGAGATTGATGCCCTGGGCAGACAACGCGGACGCGGTAACGATTCAGCAACTGCGGATCAGGATCAGACTCTGAATCAACTGTTGATTGAAATGGATGGCTTTGACCAGAGCTCGAGCATTGTGGTCATCGGCTCAACGAACCGACCCGACGTGTTGGACCGGGCCCTTACCCGACCTGGCCGCTTCGATCGCGAGATCCCTGTGAACTTGCCCGACGTCCGAGGCCGTGAGGCGATATTGAAAGTACATGCGCGCCGAATGCAACTTGATAATGAACTCGATCTCAGCTGGGTGGCTCGGGGAACACCGGGCTTCACCGGAGCGGACTTGGCAAACCTCTTAAATGAGGCTGCAATCGCCGCCACGCGCGACAACTCCGATGCGGTGGGCCGCAAGCACGTCGAATTCGCTCGTGATCGAATTCTGATGGGTGCGGAACGTCATGGATTCATGATTGACGAGGATGAGCGCTACGCCACAGCGGTCCATGAAGCGGGCCACGTTGCGGTGGGAATGGCCGTCAAAAACGGCGACCCGATTCACAAAGTTTCCATTCTTCCGCGCGGGCGAGCATTGGGTGTCACGCAATCTCTACCTGAGCGCGATCGCCTGATGAAGAAACGCGAGTATCTGGAAGATCAGATTGCCGTACTCCTGGGAGGACGCGCAGCTGAACAGATTCTCCTTTCCACGATGACGGCTGGGGCCTCAAACGACATTCAACGTGCCGTTGAAATAGCGCGAAGCATGGTAAGCGAATTTGGCATGAGCCCACTTGGGCCCATCTATCTCGGCGACCCAACCAAGGAGCCGTTGAGCCAGAATCTACTTGATCGCGTGGAGGAAGCCGTCAATGACATCATCAACACTCAATTGGCCAAAGCCTGTGAAGTGGTGACGGAAAGTCGGGATTCAATTGCGCGTCTGGTGGAATTGTTGATGGAACACGACACCGTCGATGCTGATGGAATCGGGAAGTGCTTCTTAGGCAAGCAGACTACTCAACTTAGTCTTCCGCAAGTT
>DATBRN010000237.1:0-9556 GCA_036560225.1 Pyrinomonadaceae bacterium
CATTATTGCGAAGCGCATTGACAACGAATTTCCACGTGCCCGAACCGCTTGCTTGAGAAGGTGAGGATGAGACCAGCGAGTTATGGTTCCCGTTTCCGGAGCCGTTTGTTCCTTCTAACCCACCCTCTAAGATAATCTCGCTGCGCCAGTCCTTAGTGCTAGTAATGCCAAAGTTTTGAAAATCAACGTACAGAGCGCGCCCCCTCGTTTCGGAAAATACCAGGTTGCTATTGCAATTCGGTGGCATGAAATCTTCGTTCCATTTCCACCCGGGAATTAAAATACGTAATCGACTGTGGGAATGAAGGTCATGCAACCGGTCCATACTGTATTCGTATTGCGCTTCGTTAGGGCTTTTCTCGCCAGCATGCTCCACGACAAATACGGTGTAGTAGCTGCTCGATGACCTCCAGCAGGTCAAATCGTAAACCTTTGGTCCGACCCCGAGAGAGTACAAGTAACTTGCAGTGATCACCTGCTCCGCAGGTGTCCCGATGAGCATTCCTAAAACAAAAAGAGATTTTCGGTGCTTGTAGAAATATCGTGTCTGTTTTGGGTGGCCAAAATCCTTTAGGATCTTAAAACCCGATCTTGCTGGGTAAAAATTGACTATGGTTGGCAGTATCTTTTCCAAGCCTGGTTGAGGCGGAATGTAGAAGGTATGCCCGCCCTCCCGTACCTCAATACTATGATCTGAAAACCAGTTCATGAGTTCGGCTGGTGTGTTACAACAGGGAAGCGGTACGTCCCATGTGATAACTGCTTGACTTTTCCCCTTCCGCAGCTCTCGATTCGACATAACGATTCGTCTCCAGAGGCCCTCCCGAGTCGTAAGAAAAAGGTAGACGATGTTTTCGTAGAATCTATAGGGTATTAGCGCGATTCCGAAGGCGGTTTTATTCTGGCGCAGGTATAACTTTACGAACCTTAGAGGCTCAATAAGCTTGCTTATCTCCCAGTAATAATTTCTGGCTTTTTCGATCGAACCGTGCGAAACCCCATCGAGCCATGACCGGGACAGGAGGGAGCCCGTGATGACGGCCGTAACCAGTGAGACAGTCAACGAGATTGCGACAATCGCCAGGTGTGGTAACTGCGTAGCCCGAAGCATCACAGTTACCGGCAGAGAAATTCCCGCGACGGACGCTCCGATAATTACTCCCGGTACTTGGGACAAAAAAAATTCTTTCCAAGTCGCCCTCGTTAAATAAATACTCAACTGAGCCATCAGGAGATAAATCACCGACATTGCAATGACAACGCCTACCGCCACTCCAGTAATACCCCACCGCGTCCCGATTAAAGATGCGAGAATGACGCACAGCGCATAAACAGTATGGCAGCAGAATTTCCAGTAAACCGCCCCCTTAGCGCGAGCCAGGGAATCTCCCAAATTGTATGTACATTGGAAAACGCCACCTATACAGAGGATTTGAAGCGGCAACGTCGCGTCTGTCCATTGGGCGCCAAGGAATCCAACTATCAAGTCCGGTGCGCCGATCGCGAGGGTGGTGAGTGCCGGCAAAATCACCAGGAAGGATAAAGAAACCGAGCCTATGTATGCTCGTCTTAGGCGATCCGTATCATTCTGTATTTTTGCGTAGGCAGGAAACAGCACATAATTGATCACTGAAGAAAACTGGTACATAGGCAGCGACATCAGTTGAAACGCACGGGAATACAGACCCAGGGCCGCTGCGCCGAGCCATCGGCCTACGACGAAATAATCACCGTTAGCCGCTGCAAAACTGGCTAAGCGGGCCAAGCTCGTGCCGGTGCCGAATCTCAAGAGCTTGACCGACTCGGATCGCATGAGGCTCGGCCGCAATTGGTGGGGGCAAACTGAGAACAGCAAACCAGTCTTCAAGAGAGAATAAACCACAGTGGCCCAGGCAAGCGCCCACACTCCGTAATCAAAGAACGCGAGCGAAATCCCCACGAGACAATATCCGATCCCATAAGAGCATATTTCCACTTTGAATAGGCTACGGTAATTGAGATTTCGTTCAAGAAGTGCTTCGGCAATCGACCCAAAGCTCGTGAATAGAAACGATAGTGAGATCAGCCTCAAAACCTGGGTCACTGCTTCAGCCCGGAATAGCGCTGCGGCTAGCGGTGCGCCCAACCATATCAGCATCGCCAGGATAATCCCGCTGAGCACGGATAGAGAGAATGCCACGCGGATATGCGTTTCGGTGATCTCGTTGCGTTGGACAACTGCAGAAGACACTCCAAGCTGAGCTCTCGAGGCGAAGTCAATTACGATCATTGATAGCGTCAGCAGTCCAAATGATTCCACAGGAAGGAGTCGTGCGAGCACGATCATCACAGCTAGCTGAAGAGCAAACCTCGAGGACTCGGACATGAATCGCCAAGCGAACGCATCCATTGTGCGCTTGAACAGTGGAGCGGCCGCCCGCCGCTCAGGAATCGGACGAGGAATTATTGTTTTGTTAACTATCGTTTCGGCGCTCATGTCGCTTGCCGCATGTGTCCACTAGACCAAATTGACAATTTACTTTTGCGGTGGAGGTGTATGGCCTGGTGGAGCGATAAAACTATCCGACCGCGATGCCTTCGTGCCTCGAAGCAATATTTTTGAGGTGAAGCTGTGTGCTGACACTCGCTTCAAGGCCAAATCCATTGCCGTATTCAAAACTGTCGCCAGAAAAAATGCTGTAAACGGCGTGGAGACCGTATGGTTCAAGATCGATCTCGACAAGGCATTCCCTCTTTTTAAGATCGTAACAGGCGACCCGCGTGGGCAAGACTTTCTTGAATCCTTGGACCACCCATTTCACATTCTCTCGGAACCTTGTTGTGCGCAATCGCGAGAAGCCTATCCAGGTTCTGCCATTGTCCATCAAAAGGCTGCGACACCAGCCAAGCTGAACATCAGAGCCATGGATATTATTAAGATCTATGATTTCTTCGACCTGCAAAGTTAGTGGGTTAGCAATGACTACATTTCCATTTACCGTCGTAAAATAAATCATGCCATCGTGTACAACACCATCGTGTGGAAGTCCCACATTGATTGCGATGCGCTGGCCCGGCTTGGTCAGACAGACGGCATCCTTAAGATGGAACCGGGTGGCCCAAATGTCATCGCCGACAACAAAGCAGTAGTTCGGATGAGCACCGTGAGGTTTGGTGTCAACCTTTCGATAATCTACGTCTTTCGCGAAGCGGCCCCACGTTTCCTCACCGAGGACGTTCCACTCGTCAAGCACGGAGCCATTCGTGCTGATCATCTGCACCATGTCGAGACCTGTATTGACAACTAAAAGATTACCGTCAGCTGTGGGCCTAACATGATGGAGGTCATTGAAGCAGGGAAGCGAGAAATAATTTAGCAACACGAAGTGTGGCAGCGCATAGATCATTACCTCCGTCTGTGTGCATAAATAAAGGCGATCTCCTTCGACAGTTCCGGCCTTGAAAATAACTTCTGGCCGATCGTCGGACGTTGCTTCCGGCGGAGAAAAATATTCAATGGAACTGCAGCGTCCTCCGGTTTTCGTCTCGACGCCCAGAATTATTCCTTTGTGATACTCGCACCAGTCCTGCGTGCCGAATTGTGAGTGGATGGCCTTCTGTTGGCCACCCGTAATGAGTAGATTTGTCATTAAGATCTCCTAGGGCTGTCGGACTTCGCTTGAATGTGAGAACCTGGTCAGTTCGGTTGAATTGCGTCGCCTATAGCAAATGCACACTGAGGACAAAATGCTGCATCAGACTCCTGCTGCGTTTGCTTCCAATCCGGAAATCGTTGTCCAGGAAAACGGAGGTCGCTAACTGTTTTGACGAGGTTCTTTTCCCGATCTGACTGTTCTTCAGTCGGAAGGACAAACCCGCGGTCGATGAGATATCGGAGTATGCGCTCTGCATTCTCTTGTGGCGACTGCATTACTGTGTCAATAACAATTTCAGGACTGATCGGTGGCTCGTACGGGTCATCTACTCCTGTGAAGCCTTTGATCTTACCTTCCCGCGCCTGCCGATACATGCCCTTCACGTCGCGTAACTCACAGACCTCGAGGGGCGTGTCTACGAAGATTTCGAAGAACCGATCACTTCCGACCATAGAGCGACATTCGTTTCGCGTGGCGCAGTAAGGACTCACAGCCGCACAGATCACTCCTCCACCGTGTCGAACGATTTCAGACGCGACGTAGCCGATGCGCCGGATATTCATGTCGCGATCCTCCTTACTGAAGCCGAGTCCTTTGGAAAGATGCGTACGCACCACATCGCCGTCGAGTGCGGTGACTTGGCGACCGTGTTCCAGAAGCTTCACGATCAACACCTCGGCCGTCGTTGACTTCCCAGCTCCACTTAGGCCCGTAAACCACAGGCAGAAACCCTGTCGGTGGCGCGGCGGGTGCGATTGGGCCAAAATCTCCGCCACTTCAGGTCTGGTGAACCAGGCAGGCAGAGTGCGACCACGTTGAAGATAGTCTTCTCTTACCTGTGTTCCGGAGATAGAGACCGTGCGTTTACCGGTGGGGATGCGCGAAATTTCTTCGTATCGATCCTCTTCCGGAATGTAATGCAGTTCCGAGAAAGGCATAGGCCTGACACCGATTTCGTCGCAGTATTTAGCGACAAGCTTTTGGGCGTCGTATGGTCCGTAGAATGGAAGGTCGTTGGAATTCTTGCCAGGGCTGGCGTGGTCGCGCCCTATGATCAAATGGTTAGCGCCGAAGTTGCGGCGGATAATAGCGTGCCAGAGGGCCTCACGCGGACCCGCCATCCTCATCGCCAGCGGAAGTAGCGCCAGCGTCAGTCGCTGCCGGTCGGAGTAGTGCTGGGCCAGGATCTTGTAAGAGCGAACGCGTGTGAAGTGGTCAATGTCGCCGGCCTTCGTCATGCCTACGACAGGATGCAGTAGTAAAGCGCCGTCAACGGACTGCGATGCCCGCTTCATCAACTCCTCATGCGCACGGTGTAGTGGATTGCGTGTTTGGAAGGCAACGACATTTCGGTGTCCGAATGCGGCCAGTCGCTGGCGAACCTCATTAGGTGTTAGGCGCAGGCCACAGAAATCGTAATGACGCGGAACCTGCAGCACACGCAAAGTCCCCGAGATGCATAATTCGCCCCATGAGTTCATCTCGGCTACCATTGGGTGACGCAGGTCATTAGTGTTGTACGCCAGTCGTGCTTCGGATTCACGGTTCCACTCGTAAATCTCTTCCACACGCAAGACGGAAAGCAGATTGTTGTGCTGATCGGTCAGTGCAATTTCGGAGTCAAGTTTGAGGGCGGCATCGCGTTTGGCGGTCAGTGTAATTGGCAGCGGGAATAGGGTACCGTTCGCGAGCCGCATCTCCTCGAGGACGCGACGGTAATCAGCCTCGCCCATGAAAGTTTCGATTGGCGAAAACCCGCCAGTAGCCAAAACCTCAAGGTCGCAGACATTTCTTGTGGTGAGCTGCAATTGTGGAAGAGCGCGCGCACGCGCGCGGAGTTCGTCGCGCTCTTCGTCAGTAACGAAGAGGTTTACTAGCTTTCCACCGTAAGGCTCGATCAAAAGCTGTTGTTGTTCGATAAGGCTCATGCAGCTACGTTCCCTTCGCTTGCCAAATCTGTCTTGTGACTTGCTACTTTTAGTTGTCGCACAAGGTCTGATTGATTGGAACGAGAAAACCATCGAACCAGCCAGTACCAAAGACACGGCAATAGGCTCGTTTTAAATGGTTGACGTTAAATGACGTAAATTTCTCTGGTTGGGAAGATCAGGTTACTTCTTTATACCGGCGGAAATAGAAGTAGGAGGCTGGGGACGGATTGACATTATTGAGAATTACGCCGAATATTCGCGCGCCAACTCTGCTCAGGATTTCCTTGGAGCACTTTACGAGGTCGCGTGAGACCTTGTTACCGTGGACCACCAACAAAACTCCATCGACCATTGACGAGATGATCACGCTATCTGTGAAGGTAATAATCGGGGGCGAATCGATGATGATGTAGTTGAAATGCGGCCTCAAAGAGTCTAATAGATGCTTCATTTGCTCCTTGCACAGGAGCTCTGTCGGGTTGGTCGGTACCGGGCCGGCTGTGAGCAGACTAATTCCAATATGCTGGTCCTGCTCGATCAGCTCGTTCACGTCGAATTGCCCTACGTCGCCTGCGAGAATTGTACTTAAGCCTTGCACATTCTCGACGCCGAACATCTTATGAAGACATGGCCGGTGCATATCGGCATCAATTAGAAGAACTTTAGCTCCCGTTTGCGCCAAGCTTACCGCCATGTTTACGGTAATGGTGGTTTTTCCTTCATTTGCTTGACTTGAGGTTATCAAAAGCGTCTTAGGCTTAGGTTCTATCGATGACAGCAGCATAGTTGAGCGCAGATGCCGGTAGGCCTCGGCTAACGACGACTGATTACCAGTGTGGATAAGTAACTCCGGGTGTTCCGCATGACCAATTTTTTCGATACTGGTATTGCGCAGCTCTGAGCGTAATCTCCCCCTCACTGAAGGAATTAAGGAGAGTGTTGGCAGGCCCAACCTCTTTTGCACTTCGTCAGGCGTCTGGATCGTATCGTCCAGGTATTCGAGCAACAGAGCGAGACCTGTAGCGAACACGAGCGAGAGAGCGAGCGCTAAAGTCGTATTTAGTAAGCGTCTGGGTCCCACGGCTTCCGTGGGTGCCACAGCGTAGTCAATTACGTGGATATTATTCTGCAGGCCTGCCGCCGAAATATCGTTTTGCTTTGCGCGCTGTAGTAATGAGTCAAGAAGAGATTTGTTCGTCTCAATCTCCTGCTGGATTATGCGATAGTTTATGGCAGCCTGGTTTTGGGCCAGAGTCTCGACTTTCTGTTGATTGAAGGCCGTTCGTAGTGCGCGCTCATGAGAAAGCGCCTGATTGTAACGAGTCGCTAAATTTGACTTGACGATCGAGGTTGCCCTATCGCGTGACTCCCTAACCTGTTCTTCAAGGACTCGGATCTGTTGATCTATCTCTTTCACCTCTGGCCACTCCTCCGTATTCTCGACCAGGAGTTCAGCACGCTTTTGACGAAGCTCGGCGAGTTGAGTTTGGGCCTTACCAATCTGGGCCGCGGCAGTTGTTTCTGCTCCAGGAAGCTGAGAATAATTGCTTTCAGCGAGAGATTCTGCAGCTCCGGGCTCCAGACTCGCACGATAGACAGACTCTGCCGTTTTCCGTTCGTTTTCCGCCTGGAGCAACTGTTGATTAAGGCCAATAAGCCGTTCCACGGTGGTGTTCTGGCTAGCATCAAGTGAGAGGATCTGATTAGTTTTTGCGTAATTGATCAACCGCCATTCAGCGGCGCGAATCTTACATTGTATTTCCACAATCTGATTCCGCAGAAAGGCGCTGGTCGTCTCATTCGCACCACTTATTACTTCAAGGTTATAAACAACGTAATTGTCAACTAACGTGTTGACGACCTTGGCGGCAACTAGCGGGCTGGGATCTTCAAAGCTGACGTTGATTAGGCGCGTCGTCTTGTTCGGAAGCCGGGCTTCCTTGACGGGCGCTATCGTAAGATTCTCTTGAAGAGCCAGTACAAATGGCGCGAGCCGTGCGGCCTCAGCGATTTCTTCCGGCGATGTGGTTTCGGGTATATCGTTTGAAAACGGTAACTCGTTTGATGCGATTGCGTTGTTACCCGCTTCTCCCATAAAACCTTTGAGTTGCTGCAACGGTCTTTTGGGAGTAGTTGAGAATCTCGGATTGCTCTCGAGATCTAACCTCTTTATGACTCGCTGCAAGAGTCGAGGTCCAGACAAAATTTGAAGCTGGGTACCGAAATAAGCAGGATCATTTAAAGGATTGCTGACTATAATTGACGTGTTCTTCGAAGGTCCTAACGTTGTGTTCGTGTTTTCAAGATCGACCTGGACTTGTGCGTGCGCCTCGTAACGGTCGGGTTTAAGCGCCATATATATTGCAACCGACGTTGTGACGAGGATAGAGATGGCAGCCACGAGCCAAGACCGTTTTCGTATTGCTCGCCAGTAGTCTCGCAGATGCCAATCATCCTCAACTACCGCCGGTTCTGAATAGATGAGATTCGAGGGAAAACTGGCCAGAGCCCTGTCGTCAGCGTCCCCGCTGGAGACACTTGTTCTTTCTATAGCTAGATCTAAGCGCGTTTCCATGATTAACCTCTAGTACCGACCTATGCGTTAAAACCTGGCTGGCTGAGTATGCCGTGAATCAGTGCGTCTCAACGGACGATCCGCACTGGAACATTAGCCGCCGCCGGAGCGATTGCGCTAAATAGCGTTCGAAGAAATCTCTTACTGCCTGAAGCTTCGACATCTACGATATCGCCCGACTGAAGCGCTACGTCCTCTGCCTGTCGCTTCTCGACTGCCCTTAAGTCGACGAAGATTTCCGCTTTAGCGCCGCTTTGAGGCGACGGTCTAACGATACGGATACGATTCAGCTTGCTATCCGGCATCACGCCACCAGCCATCGCAATGGCGCGCGACACGGTGACCGGATCTTTGAGATTTATTGCAGTGGGTCTCAACACGTTGCCAACAACGAATGCCTGCCCGGCTTCGGGCATGCTGATGATGTCTTCGGACTGCACGTACGGGTTTGCCTTGTCATCACCCATTAAGGTGTCGGCTAATTTGAAGGAGATCAGCTCGGTTGCAAGTAAGTCGCCGCGATCAGACATTGCCGTTGATGCGCGACATTCAGCTGTTGAGGTACGAATGATGTCAATGCGGTCTCCTGCTCGTTCGCTGGGGCCCCCGGCAAATGCCAGCAACTCGAGTAAACGTACTCTACGCTGAAGCTGAAAGCGTCCTGGCTGATTTACTGCGCCGATTACCGCAACAGGCCGCGAATTGAATTCCTTCACGAACACATTTACGTGGGGGTTTCGCTGATACTTCAGATAGCGAATTTCAATGTCATGGGCAAGTTCGCTTTCCGTCTTGCATGCCGCCTGAATACCTTCGTCTATTAGCGGCATTGCCACTAGGCCACGTCCATCCACTCGTGCGGCGTCGCGCGAAAGTTGTGGCCTATTGAAGACGCGGACCTCCAGAACATCGCCAGGACCGATTCGATAACGTTCGTCGCGTATAGGAACTTGCGAAGTAGAGCTGGTCTCCGGTGTGACGATTTCGCTCGTCTCAGTCTTTCGTTGCTGCGCGGGAGAGAAGGCCGCTGAGGCTATAATCAGACTTGTCCCTAGACCAATATGCAAGAGTCTCATCGTCAGCCTAGTACCAAACACGTGAGTGTATTCTTAACTTCTATTTCGCCTTCTCAATCCACGTGATAACAGCGACTCGCGTAGATGATTTGGATTCGCGAGATTAAGTATGGTGTTGCTCAGAACCACCAGCAGCTCTTCGTCTTCGCGTACAAATACACCAGCGAGTGGATGATCCTGAGTTTTGATAATCACGCACTCTCTGGCCCATTGCCAGAATTGGGCTTGGGTCGTCCAGAATTGCTTGGAGTTGCGGCAGATAATGAGAGCTGTGTGTTTCCGCTTCTTTTTCTTTTCTTTCCGTTCTTTCTTTTCACTCAATGCACCATTTCCCCTTGC
>DATBRN010000238.1:0-6422 GCA_036560225.1 Pyrinomonadaceae bacterium
GATTACCCAAGAAGAGTCTCGCTACACGTTGTCGGGAGCTAAGTTCATCTTGGATGACACTGGCGCAAAGATGGTTACAACTGATGGTCACCGGTTGGCATTTGTAGAGAAGAAAGATGTAACCAAAAACGGCAGCAGCGATTCTATTGATACCTTGATCCCTCGAAAAACGCTGGCAGAGTTAACAAAGCTCACAGCTGGCTATGATGGAGACATCAGTTTGGGAATGGATGGCAATCACATTTTCTTTGAGGTAGGTCCGCGACTCTTGATCTCGCGAATGCTCTATGGCCAGTTTCCCAACTACGAGATGGTGATGCCCAAGAATAACGACAAGTCGATCCAGTTTGATGGCACACTCTTAAATTCGGCTATCAGGCGCGTGGCCCTGATGGCTGACGAACGCTCGCATGCGATACGTTTTCACCTTGAGCCAAATCAGTTGGTCATCAGCGCGCAAAACGCGGAAGAAGGCGAAGCACGCGAGACCGTTCAGACAGACTATACGGGCGAAGAGACAGACATTGGCTTCAATGCTCAATATCTCCAGGACTTTCTGAATGTGATTGGCGATGGCGCCGTTGCCTTTGAGTTCAAAGATGGAAACTCCCAAGCTCAGCTTCGGCCGGCAGACGGCGGTGAGTATGATTACAAGTACGTTGTCATGCCTATGCGTCTCTGATCCATCTCAGCCGTCTAGTATCGTCACTCCTTGAAGCGCCCATTCTTGTTAAAAAGGAAGGGCGCTTTAACTGTTCTTGGTATTCATCGAGAACAGCATGTGATCTCAATTCATGTGTTAAAATCTCGTGATGATCCTGGATTTTGTCGAAGTAAGAAACTTTCGAAATCTAAGCGGCAAAGTCTTTTGGGGACCAGGCCTGAACATCATCTACGGTAACAACGGTCAGGGCAAAACCAACTGGCTCGAGGCCATCCACACACTCTCCAGAACAAAGTCCTTTCGCACACAACGTCTCCAGGAATCGATTCGATTTGGAGAGGAGACTGCGTTCATCCAGGGTCAGGTTTCGACCGGCGCCGATCTTCATAGGGACTTGCGACTGACCCTGAAAGAAAACACCAAGTCAATCTGGGTCAACGGCAAAAGAGAACAACTCGCCAGGTACCTTGGTCTCCTTCAGGTGTTTGCTTTTACCGCAAATCAACTCGAGGTGGTGCGGGGAATGCCGGAGGCCAGAAGACATTTCATAGACCGCGGTATAGCCTCGTTGAAACCGGCATACGTGCAAACAGTCTCTGACTACAACAAGGTAATCAAACAGAAAAACCGTATTCTCCAGGATTCATTGGACCATGATCTTCGACTGGAAGAGACCGAAAAGCTAATCGCTCCATGGAACGAACAATTGGCTCATTTGGGAACCGACATTCATAGCGCCCGCGTAGACTATACAGACCAGCTGAACAACGCGCTCGAGCGAACCCTATTTGAGCCGGCAGAGCTCCAGATTCGCTACTCCTCATCTTTGGAAAACAAAGGCGAGCTGAATGACTACGAAGCCCTTTTGCGACAACGTCTTCACCTACGGCTGCAGGCGGAAGTCGCGGCTGGGCGAACTCTGATCGGGCCCCACCGGGACGATCTTGTGATTCATTTGGGAGGCCGGGAAATGCGCGTTTATGGCAGTTCCGGACAACAGCGTAGTGCATTGTTACTATTAGACTTAGCGGCAATTTCAGTGTATAATTCCCGGCATGATGATTATCCCCTTTTCCTGGTCGACGATGTAGATGCGGAGTTAGATGAAAAAAGGATAAGACGTCTTTTGGAATATCTTGAAGGCCGCACTCAGACATTCATTACCACGTCGAAAAGAAGCCACCTCGAAGGGTTCCTTTCAAAAGCAAACGTACACGAGATTGTGCAAGGCGAGGCGGTATCGGCTGCAGTGAAAGAGAGTACTTTTTCAGCTGCTGCCACGGTGATTGAGAGTGTGCAGTAGACGTCTATCAGGGCTTAAATGGAGAAGAACGGTTGATAATAGAGTTTTTGGTTTGTATTTGTTAAGGAGAACGTATTGGCAACATTAGGAACAACCATACCAGGCAAGAAGCCTATGGCCTACGACTCATCATCTATAGCAGTTTTGGAAGGCAGGGAAGCTGTTCGGAAGCGACCCGCGATGTATATCGGCTCGACCGGCGAGTTAGGTCTACACCATCTTGTTTATGAGGTTGTAGACAACTCTATCGATGAGGCTCTGGCGGGGTATTGCGATACGGTAGAAGTGTACATTCATTTGGACAACTCGATCACCGTCATCGACAACGGTCGTGGCATTCCGATCGATCAAATGAAGAAAGAGAGGAGATCGGCTGCAGAAGTCGTAATGACAAAACTTCACGCCGGCGGAAAGTTTGACTCCAACGCTTACAAGGTTTCTGGTGGTCTGCACGGCGTCGGAGTTTCCTGCGTGAACTTCCTCTCAGAAGAGTTGCATCTGGAAATCTGGAGGGACAACAAGACTTACGAACAGGACTACGTCCGGGGCATCCCGGCTGCTCCCTTGGAGCAGACTGGAAAAACTCGTAAGCGTGGTACCAAGATCACTTTTAAGCCGGACGCTCAAATCTTTGATCATACCGTTTATAGTTTCGACAAACTCTCTGAGCGCTTAAGAGAAAAGGCTTTTCTCAATAAGGGCATTCGCATCACGATCAAAGACGAGCGAGAAGAACCTGAGCGATCGCACGAGTTTTACTACAAAGGCGGCATCGCCGAGTTTGTCAAACATCTCAATAAGAACAAGTCGACGCTTCACGACAAACCCCTCTACTTTGAAAAGGAAGGGGATGCTTTGTCGATCGAAGTGGCGATCCAGTACAACGACGGTTACGACGAGAAGGTCTATTCATTTGCCAACAACATCAACACAGTTGATGGTGGAAGTCACCTGTCAGGATTTCGCTCCGCATTTACACGGACCATCAATGCTTATGCGCAATCGTCAGGGCTAACCAAAAACTTCAAAGGCTCATTAACGGGCGACGATGTGCGTGAAGGATTGGTTGCGGTGATCTCGGTGAAGTTGCCTCAGCCTCAGTTTGAAGGACAAACGAAAGGCAAGCTCAATTCCGACGTAAAAGGCGCGGTTGAGTCGTTTTTGAATGAGCGGCTAACAGAGTACCTTGAGCAGAACCCCACTGTCGCGCGCAGGATCGTTGGCAAATCGGTCGACGCCGCGCGGGCACGTGAAGCAGCCCGGAAGGCCCGAGAAATCGTGCGCAAGGGAGCGTTAAGCGGATCAATGCTGCCTGGAAAGCTCGCCGACTGCCAGGAGAAAGATCCGGCAAATTCAGAGATCTACATAGTTGAAGGCGACTCGGCGGGTGGCTCGGCAAAACAAGGGCGCGACCGTAAGAACCAGGCAATACTGCCGCTCAAGGGCAAGATCTTGAATGTCGAGAAGTCTCGCTTCGACAGGATGTTGGGTCACAGCGAAATCAAAGCGCTGATTACTGCCCTCGGAACCGGAATCGGCAAGGAAGACTTCGACGCGAGCAAACTACGTTACCACAAGATTATTCTGATGACGGACGCCGACGTGGACGGTTCACACATCAGGACTCTGTTGCTGACCTTCTTCTATCGCCAGATGGCCGAGCTGATCGAGAAAGGGTATGTCTACATCGCGCAGCCACCATTGTTTAAGGTCAAACGAGGTAAGAAGGAAGAATACATCAAAGACGAAGGCGCAATGGTCCGCTACCTGATGAGGATGGCGACCGCTGACATGACGGTCAAGGTCGTTGGGGCTAACGCCGAGATTGAAGGAAAGCAGCTCGCTCAGTCCCTTGAGAAGATGGTCGAACTCAAAAACTATTCCGAGCGTGCGGCGCGTCGGTTAGGAGGAGACTTCCATTTGCTCGACACGCTGCTTAGGGCGTTCGCCGGCAGGAAAGGAGTGCTGCGGAAAGAAGGCAGGACCCTGCGCACTGTTTTCCAGGACGAGAACCAAATGGCGAAGGTCGAGGGTGTTCTGTCAACGGCAGGCTATAAGACGGAGTTGACTGAGGACGAAGAGCACGGCCTTTGGAAGATTCAAACAGTGACGCTCTCCGGCCTCAGCCTGGCCATTGATTGGAACTTTGCGAGCTTCGTAGAATTCCAGAAGGCGGTTGATCTCTTTAAGAGCCTGGAAGACACGTTAGCCGCTCCCTTCATCATCGGCGAGAACGGAACCAGTGAAGAGATACCTACGCGCGACGCCTTGTTGGAAAAAGTGTTGGCCGCAGCGAAGAAGGATTTATCGATCCAGCGTTACAAGGGTCTCGGGGAAATGAACCCGGAGCAACTCTGGGAGACGACCATGGATCCCGATAAGCGAACTCTGTTGTCTGTTCGCATCGACGATGTGGTCGAAACCGACCAGATGTTTACGGTGTTAATGGGTGACGCGGTCGAGCCACGCCGCAAATTCATCGAAGACAACGCCCTTGATGTCAGAAACCTGGACGTCTAGCGTAACCGCGTCCCACAGTCGCTTCGCTAATCAAACAACCAGTTAAAGATTTTCCATATCTCATTTGACATTTCTCATTGGCCATTTCATTCGGCCGACTTGACTGCCGAGGTTGAGGGTTTCAATGAAAAATGAAAATTGACAAATGTGATATGGAAAATGGTTCCTCCTACTTCTCCCGATACCTCTCAACTCGAAATCGCGAGAGCCTGATAGGTTTGTCAGGGGCTATGCCCGCCTTGCGTGCGGCAATGTCGACCTGTTGCTTGGCTGTCTCAACCCCCCTGATGTCCGGCAACAACAAGCCTCGTAGCTTTCCCAACTCATCTTCGACAATCACTCCATAAGTCTTCGGATCAAGATCTTCAAACGTGGTCGGCTCCGGCGCTCCGAGAATATCCACTGAATACCGCAAGCCACCAAGTTCGCTGGCCGAGACAGGGTCGAATCGCGGATCGCGGGTGGCGGCATTGATCGCGTTGGCGACTAGTTCTTCAGCCAGATTCGGCTTCGCCGGTTCAATCGTTCCGATGCAACCGCGCAAATCGCCAGCATGAGTTTTGATCGATACAAAGCAGGAAACGCGCTCAGAGAGAAGAGCGGAGCCTTTCGCCGGCGCTGTGATCTGTTTTCCAGTAAGCACGAAAGTCTCAACGGCCTTGCGAGCAAGTGCCGGCAAATCTGTCGCCGGCTCAGGGTCGTTTCCCACTTCCGTGGCCTGGTCCACGTCTTTGTCATCGACTGCAGCCTTGATGTTCGTCAGCTGCGCGACAAGATAGCCCACGCCAAATGGCGCTTCATAGTGCAGCACTTCGCACGCCCTGGGTAATCCTTCAGTGGCGCCCAGGGCGACAAGCATTGAGCGGTAGCCACACTCTCCCGCTGTTCGCCTCAGATCCTGATCGATGTCGATGATCCGCGCGGGGGAGTTGTGATGAATCGCATCAACCACTTCGTCATCAAAGCGGTGGGCGGCCGGGTTGTAGCCGGCGGGCGCTGCCGGTTTCAATCGATGGCTCAAGTCCCCACTCGCAACAAACGCCACCGATCGCCCAACGCTATCGGCCGCTTTTCGGATGCAATTGCCAAATCTCAAATGGTCTTCATTGGAAAGGAAGCTGTAGCCCAGCGCCACCACGCGACCGCGCCAGCCATTACGGGCGAGAAAGTAAAGCGGTACGGAAGAGCCATGGTCCAAAGTGTAGTTATCAAGGGCCACAACCTCGTAGTCATGCGTGGCGGCAGCTTGAGTTATAGCCTTAAGCAACTCTTCGTCGAGAGGAAATTCCACCTGAGCATCAGGCGCGCGGAAGTTTGCAAAATTTCCGTGAAGTTGGGGAGTGTGATAAGCGACGAAAGCTTGTGCGTCGAGCGGAGCGTGAGGTGAAATAAGCACAACCGTTTCCGCGCCACTCCGAATGATGCGCCGAGTCAGTTCCGCCATCGCATCAATGGAATGACGCACCTGGGCGATCGATTGACCACCAACCTCAGGAACCATTATCGGCGGGTGGGGGGCGATGCCGCTGAAAACGATAGCGCTCTCCATGGGGCCCTCACTCTTCAAAACCAAGACACGGTCGGAAACGACATGACGACTTAGCCCAAGTTCGATAAAAGAGACAGTTGACTATAGACGCGGAGCTTGTAAGAAACAGCCTTATTCTATCACCACGTTGCTGGTTGGCGAACGAGTTTGCCAGTAATGAATCTGTTTGAATCCGATAAGAGTCGCATGTCTCATTCAGACCGTGGCTTAGCCCGGTGGTCACCGTTACCGCTTTCGCGCTCGAAACCGTTGAAACGGTTGAGAGTGCAGGCGAAGGCTTTTTGTTCACCGGGGCTAAAGCTGCGGTGTGAATGAGATCGGAATGCCAAAGCCAAACTGCATCAGAGCCAGTTTGCGACCTGTTCTAAGGGGCGATTATGATGAGG
>DATBRN010000239.1:0-23524 GCA_036560225.1 Pyrinomonadaceae bacterium
CAATCGCTTTTTTCGCTGCCTGCACACCCGCGTTATCACCATCATAATTGACCACGACTTTGCGGGCAAACCTGGCTAATAGTCTTACCTGTTCCGGTGTCAGCGCCGTTCCGAGACTTGCCACCACATTGCGAACGTCGAATTGGTAAGGAACGATCAGATCCAAAAAACCTTCCACCAATATGACAAAGCCCGCGCGTCGAACTTCATCTCGAGTCAGATTAAGACCGAAAAGATTGCGGCCTTTTATATAGGCTGCCGTCTCAGGCGAGTTAATATACTTCGCGTCTTCGTCACGAAGCGTGCGGCCACCAAAAGCGATCGGTTTCCCCTGGATGTCCATGACGGGAAAGATCAACCGACCGCGGAAGCGATCGTATGAGCCGCCTTCTTCCTTCTTGACAACCAAGCCGCTGCGGTCGATCTGATCCTGCGACGCGCCTTTTTGTCTTAAATAGATTGAGAGCGCATCCCAGCTATCAGGCGCATATCCAAGACGAAATGTCTTCCGCGTTTCATCGGTGATTTCGCGACGGAGCAGATAGTCTCGCGCGATGCCGGCTTCTCTGCTTGACTCAAGCTGCTGTTCCCACCATTCCAGCGCCCACCGGTTGAGTTCAATGACCTCTTCCGCTTCATTCCGCCTGGCTTCATAGCGACTATCGTCGATTAACTTCGGCAGCGGCACGCCTGTTTTCTCTGCTACGAGCCTGATCGCATCAGGGAAAGAAACGCGTTCCATCTCCATCACAAAGGTGAAGACCGAACCTCCTTTGTGACAACCAAAACAATAAAAGATTTCTTTGGCCGGACTAACAGAAAACGATGGTGTCTTCTCCTTATGAAAAGGACAACACGCCATCCAGTTTGCGCCCTTCTTCTTGAGCTGCACGTAATCCTGTACCACGCGCACAATGTCTGCCTGGCGCTTGAGGTCGTCAATGAATGTCTGTGGATAACGCATTGTCGCTTATTGCGAGCGCAGTGCAGTTGTTACCTTCCATCCGACGGCAATGCTCGGATAAGGCTTTTCATCTTCTGCGTTTTCAACCTGATCAGGTTCTCCATCCTCAAACACGTCGCGTACAATCACGCCAGTAGAAGATGTCTTGCCTATCCGGATCAATCTTACGATGTCAACTGCATCGTCTTCAGCAACTCTCATGAACAATCCAACCTTTGCTCCATCTCGACTGCCCACATTGACTCTTACAAAAGTAAGTGAAGCAAGAACATGGTTGCTGCCAAACTTGAAAGTCTTTGAGTTGAATTCGTAGGAGTAGTTTCGTTTCAGCCGCGTGTTTCCGACCGAGGTAATTACCCCAGTGATCGGTTTCTTCAAAATGCGCTGATAAGGTTCTGGCAACACGGGCACGTCATAAACGACCGCGTTCTTCCCAGCGTACTTCGTGTGAAAATACGAGCTCTCAAGAGAATCGAAGGCATTTAATCCGTTGAAGTCGCCCAGACCAGCTGCGTAATCCCCGAATTCTGCAATTTCAGATAACGGAACGAGGATCAACCCGTCCTGCCATTTTACGGGCACAAAGGGCATTGCCGCAGCTTCATCCATCTGCGAATGCTGATGACCATGCGACTTTGAGGATTTGATGAACTCTGGGAAGAAGGTGATCAGCGTCGGTGTCACTTCCACTCGTCCGTAAATAACACCCATCACCAGCGCCTGACATTTATCAACATGCGCTATGACAAATCCTTCAGTCGGTGACCACCGAATGTAGGTTCCGTGAGTCTCACCACCCGAGAAATAGTCTCCAGCCCAATTCGTTCCTGATTCGTCTTGTTTTGCCGCTCCAATTCGTTTCCAGCGATCGATTGCCGATGCAGCTTCTTCATTCGTGAAAGTCCTGGACGAAAGCCACCAGGATTCCGTGATTCCGTTTTCCCATGCGCCCCATTTGTCTACTTGGGACGAGACGCTGGACGTTAACGTTAACGCGAAAAACAAAAGGAGAAACGCCCGCCCAGGATTTACATATGACTTCCGTGATGTGTTTTTCATCAGGAGATTATTGCCGCAACTCAACTACAGTCGCGCCCGCCCCGCCCTGATCCTGTGGGGCGGTTGCGAATCGTGCAACGTGTGGGTGATCTTTCAATAGCTCAGCTATCGCCTTTCGTAGCGCCCCAGTGCCATGGCCGTGAACAATGCGCACTTGGCTTAGACTCGCGAGCGATGCTTCATCCAGAAACTTGTCAACGGCATCAACCGCTTCGTCCGTTGTCTGCCCGATCACGATTAGCTCGCTACGACCGTTACCTTTGGTAGCGGCTGCTTGAACCTCCGTTGTTGGGGTGGGACGAAGACTCCCGAACTTCTCAGTTTTGGATTTTGCTGAAGCGACTTGTTCAACCAGTTCGAGATTCTCGAGCTTCTCTCTCAGGCGCAGCGACTTCACGCGCACTTCAGCTTCATCACCCTTAATACTATCCACGATGCCGATTGAACCAAATGAACGGAGCTTGACCTTGTCGCCTACAACAATTTCACGCGCCGGCCCAGACACATATTCCACATCTTGCCGCTCACCAGTCCCCAGATCGTCCCTGCTGGTTTCTTTTGCAAGAACTTGCCCACCACGCATCACGCGCACACCTCGAGATTGAGAAGATAAGCTTCCTTCCTGGGTGAAACCTCGGCTGGACGAGCCCCGCCCAGAGGCTGCGGCGCGCTGCGCTTCGCGCTTAAGTTCTGCCACGCGCCGTTGCGCTTCACGCTCAACCTTCAGGCGCTCAGAGCGATCCTGAATGGTGGCGATAAGCTCACGCGATCGCTTTTCAAATTCGTTTACGGTTGTTTCCAGCGATTTTTGAAACTGCGCTTGTCGCTCGCGTTCCTGTCGTTCAGCTTTCTTATCGAGTGAAGCAAACCTCTCAGCCACAGCGACCCGCTCTTCTTCCAGCGCCAACCGCAAAGTCTCGGCCTCTTCCGCTTCATGCTTGATTCGCCGCAAGTACTCCGAGGCTTGCCGCGAAGAATCCTTGACCGATTCGAGAGCAACGTTAATCACCTTGCCAGGAATACCAAAGCGTCGCGCGATTTCGAGACCTGAAGAGGCGCCCGCCACACCCACGATCAGCCGGTAAGTTGGCTGCAATGTTTTTTCATCAAACTCAACGCTGGCGTTAAGCACGCCGGCTTCGTTCGCGGCATACATCTTCAAGCCACTGTAGTGCGTGGTCGCCATGACCTGCGCACCGCAAGCCTTCCGGAAATGATCGACAACCGCCACGCCCAATGCCGAGCCTTCCTCGGGATCCGTGCCGGTTCCGACTTCGTCGAGTAGAACCAATGCAGGAGCCTTGCAGAGTTCAATCATGCGCGAGATATTGGCCACGTGCGACGTAAAGGTGGACAGGTTCGCAGCGAGCGATTGATGGTCGCCAATGTCGGCAAGCACCGAGGCATAAAACGGAATTCTTGCTTCGCGCGCGGGAACGGGCACGCCCGAAAGCGCCATCAAGGCCAGTAGTCCGGCAGTCTTGAGAACAACCGTCTTGCCGCCGGCGTTCGCGCCGGAGATCACCATCGCATTGTTCTGCTCGTCAAGTGAAAATGAAACTGGCACAACTGAGCTGCCAGAGGAGCGCAGGTTTTCCTCGAGCAGCGGATGTCGCGCTTCGGCTAGTTCTAGAGCGGCTGTTTCGCTCGAAGATACAGGCGACCCGCTAGATATCCTGCTGGCAATCTGCGGAATGACGCAATTGAATTTCTGATAAAACCGTGCTTTCGCGTTGATGAAATCGAGTTCAGCAACCGCCTCGGCCGCCAATTGAATGGCCGGTAGCTGCGCCCGCAGTTCCTCCGTTAGGCCGAATAGGATTTTGAATATTTCGCGCGCTTCTGCTTCGTGAAGGGCTTGCAACTCGTTATTCGCGTCAATTGTTTCCAGCGGCTCCACGAAAGCTGTGGCGCCGGATGAGGAATAACCATGCGCGACGCCATTGACGCGTCCGCGGTGATCGGCTTTGACAGGAATCACGAATCGATCGTTGCGAATGGTGACCAACTCGTCCTGGATTGCCTCGCCCGCATTACGCATAAGCCGTTCCAACGTGCGGGTTATGCGCGAGCGGAGTCCCGCGATCTCGTGCCGGATCCGCGCCAGCTCCGGACTGGCACGATCATCTATTTCACCCGTTGGCAGAATCTTGTTGGCGATGCGAGCGCTGAGACGGCTCAACTCGACCGGAAGGCTCCCCACCAAACTCCACAGAACGGGCGAGACATCGCGTTCAGCAAGAATAGACGCGCGTGCAGACATTGCCTGATCGCACAACGACTTCATTTCAAGAATTGCGGCGGGTTCTAATGTCGAACCTGCCACCTGCAAGAGCGACAGCTTCTCCCCTGGATCTCCAAGCTCGCTGAACGTCCAGGCTGCGCCCCGCTTCCTGAGATCGACACACTCGGCGACTGCCGCGAGTTGATTCTCCAGCTCAGCTACCGTAGCCAGAGGTCGCAGTTCGTCGACGCGTGCTTGCCCCATAGGTGTTTGTGCGCCACGTCGTATCAAAGCCCGCAGTTCCAGGTATTCAAGGATTGTGAAAGCCTGCTCGTGCATCGTTACCGGTAAGAGTGATGAGTGATGAGTCAAGCAAACGAAAGCGCGACTCACTTTACTCAAAACTCGCTGCCCATTTTCAGTTTTGATTCTAGCATTCAGGAAGGGTTTTCACATCGCTGGTAGATCTGGATTATGGAAAGGGAGAACAAGAAAAGCCGGATGCCATCGTTCCCGGCTCTGCCGCTTGATGTGCGGAATGCCTGTGGCTTTCCGGGTTGCGCAATCAAAACCGGCGGCGGCGGCGCTCGCGGCCCTGGATGGCGGTTGGGAATAATTCCTTTGGGTTGAGAACGTATATCTCTGTCCCCTCGCGGTGTAAAACTTCCAAAGCAAATGTCTCCGGGTTCGGCCGTTTTGTATCGAGATCAGCATCCTCGATCTCGATTGTCTCACCTAATTCCTCCACCGCAAGGGCGAGTTGTTCGTCCCCCCGCAGCGCGATCAAATGTTGCGCGGGCGCAGTAGTGGTGGAGGCGTCATGGGGTGTTAAGGTGGCGAGGTCCAGAACCGTCAACATACGTCCCTGGATACTCACTACTCCGAGGATTGACTTCGGAGCCTGAGGCAATGGCGTAGGTTCGCGCCATGCCTCAATAGCCGCAATTTCATTCGCGAAAATACCAAACTGAGCCGAACCCGCTCGCAGTAGCTGCAGTGTGCGCCTGGTCCCTGACGATCTCGCTTCATCAGTAGAGTTGTGCCGGTTCTGCAAAGTGTCGTTGTTCATGAGCAAGTGAGAATGAAGGGCTATTCTAACGTAGTCAAGTTCGGCAATACAGAACCGGGAGCCGTAGCGACCGGATGTTTACTCAGGTTTCCCACAGTACCGGCTCAGGGCGCGAGGTATTCACGACCGAATACTACGTTCCTGTTTTTGTAGGTTGTCTAGCGACTTTAAGCGCGGACGGCTAGAATGTTTGATCAGACAATTATTTTTTGGTGAGGTGTAAACGCGTGGCACTAATAATCTGCGGCAAGACTTGCTGACCTATTTGTGGAAATGTCATAAGTCAGAACGATGATATTGTCGCAACCAGTCATTTTATTGGTGATCAAAGTGATCCACTTTGGCGATTCTCAGATTCGGCTATGCATCGATTGTGTTTCCTCGACTGGGATCAACGGCTGAACTTTGTAAAGAAGTACAATGACACGGTCGCTCCTATCAGATCTCATCGGATGCGGGATGATGGGGAGATTGAAGTTGAAAGAAAGGCTGAACTCTAACTTATCCTGTTATTTGATGAAAGGCTTCTTGTATGGATGAATTCGACCGTTACCGAGCAAGCAGGAATGAAAAGTTGCTCGGCAGTAATCATCTCGGCATAAAGAGGTTCTTCGCGCTCGACACGCAGGCCTATGAAGACGGCGCACTCGACAAACGTACTAAGGAGCTACTTGGGCTGGTCGCCTCAATCGTGCTGCGCTGCGACGATTGCATCACATATCACATCAAACAGAGTGTTGCCGCAGGCGTTACCCGGCCTGAATTCCTCGATGCATTTAATATCGCGCTGGTCGTTGGAGGCTCGATAACTATTCCACATCTGCGTCGCGCCATTGATCGGCTGGATCAGACACTCGGTGGGGACATTAATGCCGCGACTCCACACGAACACGAGTAGACTGCAACCTTACGGTGCTTCGCCCAATCTAAAGCGTGACTATGACGAACCACTAACTGTTTTGAAGGGAACAAAACACATTTGGCGCTTGCTCTGGCTGGTCGGGATCATTGCAATCTTGACCACTTCCTCTATCCTTTATTCAACCAATGCCGACTCAATGAAGGGTTCTATCATGTCTGCTCAGGGAAAAACTCGCCTGCGCGCGCCGGAGTTGACTGGCGGCCGTGGCTGGCTCAACACCGACAAGCCGCTTACGCTTGCGGCACTCAAAGGCAAGGTTGTTCTCCTCGACTTCTGGACGTACGGTTGCATCAACTGCATTCATATCATTCCCGACCTCAAGCGTCTGGAACACAAATACCCTAACCAGCTTGTGGTCATTGGAGTCCACTCCGCTAAGTTTGAAAATGAAAAAGATACGGAGAACATAAGGCGGATCATTCTGCGCTACGAGTTGGAGCATCCAGTTTACAACGACGCGGACTACAAGGTTTGGCAAAGCTACGGCGTTCGCGCGTGGCCCACCCAGGTTCTGATCGACCCGGCCGGATATGTTATTGGCGCAGTATCAGGTGAAGGAAACTACGATCTGATTGATCAGGTGATAGCCAAAGCGGTTGACGAGTTTCGCAAACGCGGCGAACTAAATGAGGAGCCGCTGAACCTTACGCTGGAGCGCGCGAAAGTAGGCGATCTGCCATTAGCATTTCCCGGCAAGATTCTGGCAGACGCGAAAAGCGATCGTCTCTTTATCGCGGATTCAAATCATAACCGGCTGGTCGTAACTAAATTGGACGGCACATTGGTCGAGACCATAGGAACTGGCATGGCGGGTGCGACGGATGGAGCATTTGATAAGGCAAGTTTCTATCGACCTCAGGGATTAGCGCTCGAGCGTGCCCAGACGGAGCACGGCGGTGATAGTCTTTACGTCGCAGACACTGAGAACCATTTGATTCGGCGAGTAGACCTTAAAGCGAAGACGGTCCAGACCGTAGCAGGAACTGGAAAACAAGCGCGGGAATATTTCAAGCAGGGCCCGGCGCGAACGATTGAATTGAGTTCGCCCTGGGATTTGCAGCTCGTGGGCCGTCAGCTTTACATAACGATGGCCGGCACACACCAGATTTGGAAACTGGACCTCGACAAACAGGAAGTCGCAACCTTCGCGGGCTCCGGGCGTGAAGCTCGACTGGATGGACCATTGCTCGACGCCGGTTTTGCGCAACCCTCGGGCATCACAACGAACGGTAAGAGACTATTCATAGCCGATAGCGAATCAAACATAATCCGGGCAATCGATATTGCCGCTGGCCAGGTCGAAACTTTGGTTGGCGGCGATCTTTTCGACTTCGGCGATGTTGACGGCGAAGGAGACAGCGTGCGCCTGCAACATCCGCTTGGGGTAGTTGCTCTTGAAGACAAAGTGCTCATCGCCGATACCTACAATCACAAGATCAAGGAACTTGATCCAAATGAGCGCTCGGTGAAAGCATTCGTTGGCGTGGGTAAACCAGGACAAGTTGACGGCGGCCAGCCACAGTTTTACGAACCGGGCGGACTCAGCATCGCAAACGGCAAGCTCTATATCGCTGATACAAACAACCAGGCTGTTCGGGTTGTTGACTTAAAAACAAAGCAAACCAAGACCCTGAACATCGTGGGACTTCAACCACCAGCGTCAAATACCACTGGGCCAGCAGCGGAAACCGAAACTGGTCCAAACACCGAAGAGATCAAGCTTGCTCAGCAGGTCGTGCCAGCGAACAGCGAGGCGGCGTTAGTGGTTCAGATCGAGTTACCGAACGGCTACCATCTCAACCCGGCGGCGCCGCAGCGCTATCGGGTATCAATTGCTAGTGAATCTCACCAGCTTGGGTTGTCCGAAACCGAGGCGAGCGTGATCGGACAAGACAAAGTCCTCAGCCGGTCCCTGAAGAATCCGCACCTACCCTTGCGCATCCCTCTTCGCACTCTTGAAGCAGGCAAGTCGGAACTACGTCTGCAACTTACGCTGTTCTATTGCCGCGAAGACAACACGGGAACCTGCCGGATAAAAACGCTCGTGTGGCGCGTGCCGGTTGAAGTTACAAACAATGGGAGCGCCGCCAAAGAAATCAGCATTCAGGGAAAACTCACCGCGGACTAGGTTGTGTGTGACAACTCGGACTGTAATGTCATGAGGTCATGTCACGGGCACTTGGACATCCTTTCCTTAACCTGCACCTATAATCGTCGTTGCTTGACTTGCTCCTTGTGCACGGGGCGAGTACCATCTTTCTTCCCCTAAATTCAACGCGAGGAGTGAAACCGTGGCCGATCAACCAGGAACAAAAGCCGTGACCGATAAACCATTTCTTACTGACATCAAAACACTGCGCGAGCGGGCGCGCCAGCATATTGAAAATGGCGCCATAACAGAAGGCTATTCAGTCGACCGCGAAACTGCAGTCAAGATTTTAAACGAAGCTTTGGCAACTGAAATTGTCTGCGTGCTTCGCTACCGGCGCCATTATTTCATGGCGTCTGGCATCCATGCAGAAGGTGTGGCAGCCGAGTTTCTCCAGCACTCAAATGATGAGCAGGGCCATGCCGACCAAATCGCCGCGCGCATCGTCCAGCTTAAAGGCGCACCTGACTTTAATCCTGAGGGTTTGGTTACCAAGAGCCACGCTGAATATGCTGAGGGCGATACGCTCATCGATATGATCAAGGAAGATCTCGTCGCTGAGCGCATTGCAATTGACAGCTACCGCGATATGATCAATTACTTCGGTAATGGCGATCCAACTTCGCGACGCATGCTGGAGGGCATTCTGGCAGTGGAAGAAGAACATGCAGATGACCTGGTCAACCTGCTTGACAACATTAGCTAGGACCAAACTTATGCAGGCTCTCGTTCTTCTTTCGGAGACTGGTTGTAGGACTCTTTTGAATTAGCTAAAAGACTTTTCCACGGTTTAAAGCGTGATGCTTTGTACTTTTTGAAGCATCACGCTTGTTATTGTAAACGTCTTGCCTGACAACTCACCCAACGACGGAGCTCCGAATTCCAGCAGCAGCCGCCCCACCATGTGTCGCAGTTGTGGTTCAATTGTGGGCGGTGGCCAACAGCAGTGTGCCGTTTGCGGTACGCCAGTTTCGGAGTCCGGCCAGGCCACCCAGCCGCGAACGGTTGCCGATAGCGAGGCAATACGGTTCGCTCGGGCCGTTCTAAATCGACCCTATAAGTTCACCATCATCCTACTCGTCGTTAATATTTTTTTCTTTGCGCTGATGTGGCAAGCGAGCGGCTTGCCCTTCAGCATGCTAACTCCGTTGCCCAACGAGGTGCTTATTCCCTTCGGCGCAAAGGTGAACTATTACATTCAAACCAAACATGAATGGTGGCGGCTCGTCACTCCAATGTTTCTTCACGTGAATCTTCTGCACCTCATCGTGAACATGTACAGTCTGTGGATCGTGGGGCCTTATGTAGAGAAGCTTTATGGTTCCGCAAAGTTTGTAGTGTTTTGGGTGTTAACCGGAGTAGGCGGTCTGGTGGCCAGCTACCTGACTGTGAGGCCGAGTTTGGCTGTCGGTCCCATCGCGCGTTTTATTTTCAAGGCTACAGACTTGCCATCGGCGGGAGCTTCGGGAGCGTTGTTCGGGTTAGTAGGAGTGCTTTTCGTTTTTGGCATCAGGTTTCGCCACGAGCTTCCGGAGGGATTTCGGCGTGCATTTGGCACTGGGTTGCTGCCGATGATTATGTTGAATCTTTTTATCGGATATGTGGGACGGGGCTTCATAGATAATGCGGCCCACCTCGGAGGCATGGTTTCAGGTGCACTGCTGGCATTGTTTGTTGACTACCGAAGACCTGGCGAACGGTCCGGCATTGCAGTCACCTGGCAGGTACTCAAGATTGCAGCAATTGTTTTGGTCGCCGCTAGTTTCCTTAAAACTGTTCAGCATTTAAGCGACCCGGTTACGGCTGAGTTCGTAACGCCGCCGCAATCGACGCAAACTGAGCAAACTGAGCCTGAGAATGCAGCATATCTCTATTACGCCCAGGCAATGAACGAGGCCCAGGAGGCTTTTTTTATCGCAATGAAGGACGGTAATCCCGGCCCTATCGACAATGCTTTAAAAAACCTGGAGAAGGCCCCTCAGCTCGATGAGAAGTCAGAAGAGTTGAAAGGACGACTCAAAGGTTTGCTGCTCCGGTTAAAGCAGGCTAGCGCTGCTGCCACAGCGTCGCCACAAGTCAATAAGACTAATCCGGCTCAGTACAAGGAACTATCAAAGGAGTTCGCTGCCTGGGGGAAAGAGTACAATCAATGGTTAAAGACCAGCGGAAGAAATCACAGTGGTTTGAACCAGTTGAAGTAAATGTAAAGCAAACTGTTAGTTTGCGAACGACAGGAGAACTAACGAGATGGAAATTAAGAAAGTGGGAGTATTAGGCTGTGGACTAATGGGTTCAGGTATCGCTCAGGTTTCGGCCAGCGCGGGCTTTGAAACCGTCGTCCGTGAAGTCTCCGATGAAGTGCTGCAAAAAGGATTTGCTGAAATCGAAAAGTCGCTGGCCAAGTTTGCGGAGAAAGGCACCATCACTGCAGAGCAACAGAAGGCCGCGCGCGATCGCCTTTTCGGTACCACTTCATTTGCGGACCTCGCAGATTGCGATCTCGTGATCGAAGCAATCATTGAAAACATTGAAGAGAAAAGAAACACCTATGCCGAGCTCGATCGCATCTGCAAACCGGAGACGATCTTCGCCTCGAACACGTCTTCAATATCCATTACGCAGATGATGACGGCAACATCGCCGGAACGACAGCGGCGCTTTGTTGGGCTCCACTTCTTTAATCCGGTTCCGATCATGAAACTGGTAGAAGTGGTGAGAACAATACTGACTGACGAGAACATCTACGAGCAGGCTATCGAGTTTGGGAAAAAGCTGGGCAAGGTGCCGGTACGGGCAAACGATACCACCGGCTTTATCGTCAATCGTCTCCTCGTGCCGTACATGCTTGATGCGATTCGTGCTCTCGAAGAAGGTGTAGGCTCGATCGTAGACATTGATGCCTCGATGAAGCTCGGTCTGGGTTACCCGATGGGACCGTTTACGTTAGGCGACTTCGTTGGCCTGGATACCACTTACTATATTGCCGAGATCATGTTCAGCGAATTTCGCGAGAAGCGATTCGCCCCGCCGCCATTATTGAAGCGCATGGTGATGGCCGGTTTGTACGGCCGCAAGTCGGGACGCGGATTCTATGACTACACCACTGATCCAAAAAACCCAACACCAATGAAATTGGTGTAGTTGGCCCACTGCGATGCGCGGAAGGGCTCTTGGGATTACCACTCAACCATGGATTCACGTTCTGTCATAGTCGAGCCAAGAGATTCATATTCCATCATCCGCTTGAACCGACCCGAAAAGCGGAACGCACTCTCGAGTGAGATGATCTCCGCTCTCAGCCAGGCCCTCACAAATCTCAATAGCCAACCTGAACTACGCGCCATAATTCTTACAGGCGCGGGCGAGCAAGCGTTCTGCGCTGGAACGGACATAACGGAGCTATCCGCGCTTCATGGAACTAATGCGCGCGAAGTCTCGCAGCGCGGCCAGGGGCTCTGCAATCAGATCGAAAGCTGTGGAGTGCCTGTGATCGCGGCAGTCAATGGAATAGCGGCAGGCGGCGGTTGCGAATTGGCCCTTGCCTGTCATATCCGCATCGCCTCACCGAGCGCGCAGTTTAGTCTTCCAGAAACTAAACTGGGTCTCATTCCAGGATATGGTGGCACACAGCGGCTGGCGCGCGAGATTGCTCAGGGACGTGCGCTCGAGATGATGTTGACGGGAAGGACCATCAGCGCAACGGAGGCTTTAGAGTTTGGTTTGATCAATCGTATTGCTCAGGCGGGCGAGTTAATAGCGTCAGCCGAAACGCTGGCACGAGAAATTGCTAGTCTGGCGCCACTCGCGATTCGTGCCTGCCTGGAAGCGGTGATTCGAGGCACTGATTTGCCGCTCGCTGAAGGTCTCGCTTTGGAGGCGAAGCTCTTTGCCAGTCTCTTCGCCAGCGAAGATGTGCGTGAAGGCACGGGCGCGTTTATTGAAAAGCGATCTCCAGTCTTCAAAGGACACTAGGCATTTAAAGTACAAGCGTTTAGAGTACGAGCGTTTAGAGTACAAGCTTTAGCTTGCCTGTTTGGTAACCGAGCAACCTAAAGGTTGGACTCTGAACTTGGGACTCTGAACTTTGAACTCTGAACCTGAATTAGCCTTCAGCTTGCCGCTCTCAGACGCTTCACCTATACTGCGAAACGGCCCGGGTAAATCCTAGCAAGCAGCACAAACCGGAGCAGCTGAGTCTTGCAGCCAGTAATTCACGAAGGTCAACTCAATGGTCAAGGATTTCGTTTCGCGATTGTTGCCAGTCGTTGGAACGACTTCATCAGCTCTCGTCTGGTTGACGGCGCGCTTGATGCGCTGGAGCGCCTGGGAACGGAAGAGAAATTAGTTGAGGTTTACAAGGTTCCCGGTGCCTTCGAGATTCCGTTGCTGGCGCTGAAGCTGGCCGGCTCCGGAAGGTTTGATGCAGTCATCTGTCTCGGTACAATTATTCGTGGCCAGACTCCACACTTCGAGTACATTGCTGGTGAAGTTGCAAGCGGTATTGCGCAGGCAGGATTGCAAACCGGAGTCCCGGTAGTTTTTGGAGTGGTAACGGCCGACACAATTGACCAGGCAATCGATCGTGCAGGAGTCAAGTTGGGAAACAAGGGCTTTGAAGCAGCCACAACGGCGGTTGAGTTAGTAAATCTTTACAAGGAAGTCTTAAAGAAGGATGAAGGATGAAGAATGAAGGCCTAAACTGGGATGCTGCGGTTCCGCTTCATCCTTCATCCCTGAAGCATTATGGGTTCGCGACGTAAGGCGCGTGAGTGCGCCTTGCAAATGCTCTTTGCGGCTGATTTCGCTCATGCTGTCCCGGAAGAGGTTTTGAAAACCTACTGGGCCGAGCTGGACGACTCCGAGACGGAGGAAGCGGCGCGTGAATTCGCGACCCGGCTTGCTGCCGGAACGCTCGCACACCTCGAGGCTCTCGACGAACGCATACGCTCGCGCGCCGAACATTGGCGAATTCCGCGTATGGCGATCGTCGACCGTAACATCCTTCGTCTTGCTGTTTACGAATTCCTTTACGAGCCTACTCCTCGCACTGTAGCCATAAACGAAGCACTTGAAATAGCTCGCCGCTTCTCCACCTACGAAGCTACCCAGTTCATCAACGGTATTCTCGACGCCATCAAACGCGACCTCGATGAGCAACAACCACAACAAAATACACAGCCTGAAGAATCGGAAGAACAGGCAGACAGCGCGTCGGAGTAAAAACTAGTTCGGGTTTCGAGTTTCTTCTTCCTAACGTGCCGTTTAGAAAGCGGACTTGTCCGCCCCCTCGCGGTAGGGCACAAGTGCCCTATCTAAACGGCACGTCACCAGGAAAAACTCGGAACTCGAAACTCGGAACTCGAAACTCGAAACCCGAAACTGTTACTATTTGCCCGTGGACCAAAATCAACGGGAATTCCTGGTAGAGATCGAAGAACTGGTCGAGCAGATTTTTGACGACCTTGACGAGTTGCGCGCAACGCAAGCCGCCGGCCAGGGAAAATCCAGCGGACGTGACAATCGCCAGTTAATCGATCGCATCTTCCGCCGCGTACATAGCGTAAAGGGTTCCGCGGCATCATGCGAACTCGAAGTCGTTAGTCAGATCGCGCATGAGTTTGAGAATTTGCTCGAGGAAATTCGCGCCGGGCAAGTGCAGGTTGACGACGCCGTAGTGGATATCTGTGAAAGCGCTACGGAAGCGCTCTCCGAGAGTTTGAGTCTCGCCGCGTCAGGAATCGTTGAACCGTCCCGCCGCGCTCTTTTTGATCGACTGCAAGCGGCCGCTCAAAATAAAACCGGCAAGATCAGCGCATTAGGGGACGAGACCGAAGCCGTTCTCAAAAATGTACCCTTTGAAATCTGGCAATCGTTAACCGCACCCGAGAAGCAACGTTTGATTGACATCGTCGCGGAAGGCACTCCGCTTCTTGTCGTCGCTACAAGCTTTGACATCGGAGATTTCGATGCACAGTTTTTTGATCTAAAAGAAAAACTGGCAGAGTTTGGAGAAGTGATTTCAACCTCTCCGGCGGTGGATGACCAGCACACTGATCGCATAAATTTCCGTATTCTCTACGGTAGTAATGCTAATCTTGCTGACATCAATGCAGCGGTCGTTGATTTCCCCAAGGTAGTTATTCAGGAGCTTGATGGCTCTAACGAGGCAGAGCCCAGTGAAGATGAAGCGACATCCGGTAGCTTGGCCGCTCCCAGCTTCACCCCTCGTTCGTTGGCGTCTCTCTCAAACTTCGTTCGCACAGACCTGGACAAACTCGATCAGCTGATTTCTTCAACACACGAGCTACTGCGCACAACCACGAATGCCCTCGATTTGGCTTTGTTCCCACAACGTAAGGCGGCCCCTGCCTGGCAAGCACTAGAGAAACTAAGTGGACAGATTAGAAGTTCCTTTATGGTCGTGGAAGACCAGCTGATCCATCTGCGCATGGTTTCATTGGGACCGACGCTACAGCGTGCCGTGCGAGCAGGTCGAGCGGCGTCGCGTGTGGCCGGTAAGGAAATCGACTTTGAAATTGTTGGCGCCGACCTTCAGATCGACAAACTACTTGCCGATGCGATTGCCAACCCGCTCATTCACTTGGTGCGCAATGCAGTAGACCACGGGATCGAGAGTGTTGAGGAGCGGCTTCAGGCCGGCAAGAAGCGGCGTGGCAGTGTGCGTATCGAAGTGGTCAGCGAAGGTAGCCAATCGCGGTTACGAGTAATTGATGACGGTCGCGGCATCGATCCGGTTCTGGTTTCGGAAGCGGCAACGAGACTGGGAATCCTACAACCTGATACTCAGCTGGATATTGAGCGAAGCTTGAGGCTGATCTTTCGTCCCGGCTTTACAACCGTCACCTCGCCATCCGATGTTTCGGGCCGCGGCGTTGGCCTCGACGTTGTGGAGACCGCCGTGGAGCAGGTTGGCGGCGAAATTCGAGTCTCCAGCGAACCAAAGCGAGGGGCGACGTTTGAAATTCGCTTGCCGGTCACATTTGGCCTCTTGGCGACGAATGTCGTTGTATCTGCGGGCAATCGTTACTGCATCCCTGCCGCTCACACTCTTGGCATTGATAAAATCGAGGTGATTGATGGTTCCTCCGGGGCCGATCAATTGCGCCAGGTCTCAATGCGCGATCTACTGGGCCAACCTGAGGAACCAGAAGATTCCGAAAATCAACTACACCTCATCACATGCCAGTACATGGACGAACGAGCGGGAATTGGCAAAGGACAAAGAAAGTTTATTGGCATTGTTGTTGATCGAGTGGAAGGACCACAGGAAGTACTGGTGCGAAGCCTGGGCCGTTATGCAGGACGCTGGCGCGGCATTGCTGGGGCCGCGGAACTGAATGATAGCACAATCGCGCTGGTACTCGATCTACCGCGACTGCTTGGTACTTAACCACGACAAATACGAGCGGCTCAAGCCAGTTCGGGGAAGGGCCGCCTGACGTGAAGCAAATTCCTGTCAGACGTCACGCTGGGCGGCTGGCCACTAGAAGTGTTGCTCGACAATGGAAAAACCGTTTACATTCTTCCTGAGAAATACAGGCGCTTTAGAAGGAAGACCGTGGACCATATAGACGGCAATGGCTTAAATAATACTCGGTCGAATCTTCGCCATCTCTTATGCGTGGAACAAACCAGGAACAGAAGATTCCGGTAACCTTCCTAACCCTATTACAACCCCTCGAGCACCGCGTAACCAAAGACTAAGCCCAATCGATTTTTGGATGCATAGTATGCCACTGCGTGGCGCGCTCATATGCCAACGCTACTCGCAGCGGCGCACCTTCGTCGTAGAGGCCACCGGTGAACATGATTGACTGAGGCAAACCCTTGGGAAAGCCGCAGGGCACCGCGACTGCCGGATGACCGGTCAGATTTGTGATGAGCAAACTAACACTGCCTGGCGCCGGCGACACAAACGCATCCCACTTCGACATGAGTACATCCATTTCTTGCATTAACAAGCGACGGGCTCGTTGAGCCCTGATGTATTCAACCGCCGGAATAAAACGCGAACTGCGAAAGGTGTTGGGCCAATCGCCAGGCTCCTGCCCGGAGAGTTGGTTGACTCGTCCATCGCGAGTAATGTCGTCGAATGCTGTGGCGGCTTCAGCAACAAGGATGATGCGCAAGGCGGCGACGGAAAACTTCGGCATTTCGATCGGCTGCAGGTTTGCGCCGGCCGCCTTCAATGCGTCGAGGGCTTGCTGGTAGATGGCCTTGCGCTCCGGATCTTGTTGCTGGTCAAACTCACTCTTAATATAACCAATTCTCATCTGGCCAATCGGTCTCGCCGGCTCCCAGCTTAGGGGAACGTCCCCAACCGTCAGATCGCGTCCGTCCGGACCGTAAATGCCGTTGAGCGCCGCAGCACAATCCTCAACTCCGCGGCAAATCGGCCCAATCTTGTCCATCGTCCAGCTCAAACCCATTGCGCCATAGCGACTAACGCGTCCGTATGTTGGTCGCAGGCCGGCGACACCACAGCGTGATGAGGGCGAAATGATCGAGCCGAGGGTTTCAGTACCGATTGAAAAACCAACAAGCCCCGCCGCGGTCGCAGAAGCCGGTCCTGCCGATGATCCGCTCGAGCCGATCTTATCTTCATCGATCTGCCAGGGATTCCGTGTCATGCCGGCGAACCAGCGGCCACCCTGCGCCAGCGCGCCCATGGAGAGTTTTGCAACCAGTACCGCCCCTGCATCACGCAGACGTTCCACCACCGTTGAGTCGTAATCAATTACCTGATCGCGAAACGGCTCAGCTCCCCAAGTGGTGCGAATTCCTTTCGTCGCGAACAAGTCTTTTGCGCCCCAGGGAATGCCGTGTAGTGGTCCCCGATACTTGCCTCTTTTAATCTCGCGTTCGGCTTCGGTCGCCTGCGTCATGGCAAGGTCTTCGGTCAGCGTAACTACGCAGTTGAGTTTTGGTCCATACTTCTTTAGACGTGTCAGGTACATCTTCGTCAGTTCAACCGGAGAAACTCGGCGCGTGCGAACCAACTCGGTGAGTTGCGTCAGCGTTGCAAACGCTAGTTCTTCAACTGAATTAAACTGGGGACTCTGAACCTTGCTGAGTTTGAATTTCAGCGGCCTGACGTTGAATCTCTTTCCTGGAAGCGCGGGATGAAAGAGAGTGGCCGGCTCGGTGTCAAGCGGGATCTCGATCTTGCGAAGGGTTTCATACCGATCGAGATTTGTACTTACGTTTTGCAGGGCCATCGCTTCCTGAGCATCCGTGAGCTCTACACCGATAAGCTTCTCGGCTTGTCGCAGCATGTCTTTGGTTACGCGTAAAGGTGCTGGTGATGGCGAAGGCGAGGGAGTGGGAGATGGGCCTTGCGCGAGAGCGGACACGATCTTCAGCTTAGGTGTCGCCAGCGCAACGGCTCCCAGCGCGGGCACAAGTCTTACGAATGTGCGGCGGTTTAGGCCCATTGTTTCAGGTCGTGCCAACGATCTGTTGACTCGCTTTTTCTTCGGTTCGGGTTTTTTCATTATGTGCTCCTGGAATCTGAATGGTCTGCACGCAGTAGCGCGCATCTCGACCTAAGAATCAATCACTCATTCTTTCACCAGTGGTTTTTGCCTGTGGACGCGGCACGTATGACTAACCATTGCGTTGCTCAATCTCGCCTGCGGCTTTGCCGCCGCACAGTGCGGTAAGGCTCTGCCTTACCGTCGAGATCCTGGATTTACCGGAGGCTACGCCTCTTATTCGTGAGGCGAAGCCTCAAGAAGAATAAAGAAGGTGCGGCGGCAAGCCGCAGTGGTTGATTGAGGGTCGGCAACAAAGAGGCATCAAGGCTTCGTCATTTCCTGCCCACTCGCCAATATCGAACTACCATATTTCATTTTTAGCAGCTTCGCAGAACCATCGCTCTGAACGATAAGAATGTACATGTTGTCAAATTCCTCTTCCGGAATGATTGGCAATTGTGGCCCACCCAGCGCTGCAATTATTTCCGGAACAGTGTTGTTGTGACCCGCGATGAAGATCACCTGTCCCGCATTGAGAGCTCGAATCTGCTTCACCAACTCAGTGGTCTTTTTCGCTTCAACTTGGTTGACTGGAAGACGGAGTTTTTCCGCAAGAGGTTTTACGGTTTGCTGGGTGCGTTTGTACTGCGTCGCGTAAATGGCCGCGATGCCTGTATCACCAAACACTCGGGCTAATTCCTGCGCACGGGCCAGTCCCGCCGGACTGAGGTCAGGGTCTTTATTCTCGGGCGGAACGATCATCTTTTCCGCGTGGCGTACCAGAATGACGGTCATCGGCGGTCGAGCGCGGTTATCAGAATTGTCTTGGAGAACAAACGGAAATGCGTTGGAGCTAAGCAATGCGATTAACCCAAGACAAAGCGCTCCGATCTGAATGGAATGGGACAACGGGGCATTATGTTTTTTCATGATTTGCTGATGGTGTCCGACTGACGTGAGCGGCCTAAGATACCATCTCGCGGACTCCGGAATGAAGGAACGTTTGTCGCTCGCAAACCGCATGGCGGGAACGAGCTCAACATCAGTACCGGAAGCGGTCCGGGGTCCCCGGCGCGGCAGCCGCGCGGGGGTGGTGGTAGCGACCGGCCGAAGACTCAAGCATGGTTACCAGCAACGGCAGTCCAACTCCGGTTTGACCTGTTGAGACAAGCCACTGACAACTCAACGGACGAGGAACCGATGACCTACCTTGACTCTTCGGCCGGTCGCTACCACCACCCCAGCGCGGCTGCCGCGCCGGGGACCCCGGTCCGCTTCCGGTACTGATGTTGAGTCTCTCCCCGCTTTGGGGCAAAGGCCGCAATGTTAATGAGAACTGCGGCTGGCGTCGGATTCAAAGTGCTTGAATATCCCTTCTTTGTGGGCTGGATGCAAAGCGTTATCGAAGGTGATAATCTATTACAAAAGCCACACCATCAGGGCCTACATCGCCTATCGTGTTTTGCCTGAAAGAGGTGCAAAGAGTTGAGTCAGCCCGTGAGAACTGATTTATCTGACATCATCGCCGAAAATTTTGGCGCGAACGCAACCTACGTTGAAGGACTGCTTAGCCGCTATCGCAGCAATCCGGAGTTAGTCGACGAGTCGTGGCGCGCATATTTCACTGAGCTCCTGGGAAATGGCGAGGGAGCCACAATTCCGCAGTCAACGAGCACAGCGGCGGCGGCAGCCACCGAAGATGTACACACAACTGATAACGGGCGAAGCGACGCCGCAGCGGCAGACGGGCAAACAGCTGCGGCTAAGGCTGTTGCCAAAACAAAGGCCACCACAGCTCCCACGACGGAAGCAAAACAGCCGGCTCCGGTCCCCGCGGAAGACGTCGAAGCCATTCCCATTCGCGGTGCCGCTCTAAAGATTGTCGAGAACATGGAGGCGAGCCTGTCTGTCCCTACGGCAACTTCTCAGCGACGCATACCGGTAAAACTACTGGACGAAAACCGTCGGATTATCAACAAACATCTCCAGGAAAACGGTCGCGGCAAAGCTTCTTATACCCATCTAATCGCATGGGCAGTGCTTCGCGCACTTGATGAATTCCCCCAGCTCAACGATGGCTACGACGCAGCGGATGGAACTCCGGTACGGTTGCGGCGACGAAATGTCAACCTGGGTGTCGCCATTGATACAACCAAGAAAGACGGCACGCGCACTCTGCTGGTTCCAAACGTTAAGAACGCTAACAAGCTTCGCTTCTCAGAGTTCCTGGCCGCGTATGACGATGTGGTAAAGCGTGCACGTGAAGGAAAACTTCAGATCGCCGATTTCCAGGGAACAACGATCTCGCTCACAAATCCGGGAACCATCGGCACCGTGTCGTCGACACCTCGTCTAATGGCCGGTCAGTCAGTAATCATCGCTACGGGCGCGATTGAATATCCGGCCGAGTATCAGGCGATGGCGCCCGAAGTCTTATCGCAACTAGGCATCAGCAAAGCCATCAACATCAGCAGCACCTATGACCATCGCATTATTCAGGGCGCCGAATCGGGCGCTTTTCTGGCGCGCGTGCATGAATTGCTTATTGGAGATTCCAGGTTTTACGACGATGTCTTCGTCGATCTAGGCATAGCTCATGTTCCCTTTCGCTGGAACATCGATCAGAACCGCGCACTGGTGCCGGACCAAGTGCGCGACCAGGCCGCTAAGGAGGCCGGCGTAATTGAGCTTATCAACGCTTATCGCGTGCGCGGCCATCTCATTGCCGATATCGACCCACTACATGCGATGCCGGTGCTCTATCACTCGGAACTTGATATTGAGTCTTATGGACTGACGATCTGGGACCTTGATCGCGAATTTATCACCGGCGGACTAGCGGGCACCAAAGTCGCCACGCTTCGCGAAATACTCGACATTCTTCAACGCGCCTATTGCGGCAAAGTCGGCATCGAGTATCGCCACATTCAGAGCAAGGAAGAAAAACTTTGGATTCGCGAGCAGATACGGCGTCAGTTTGTTAGTCCCGAACCGATCTCGGTAGACGTCAAGAACCAACTATTGTGGAAGCTAATCTCGGCCGAACAATTCGAGCGCTTTCTTCACACGAAGTATCTCGGCCAAAAGAGATTTTCGCTGGAGGGTTGTGAGACGATCATTCCCTTGCTTGATCAACTCATCGAAGGCGCCGCAGCCCGTGGCGTTGAAGACATAACGATGGGTATGGCGCATCGCGGCCGCCTGAACGTACTCGCGAATGTCATTGGACACTTTTGTGAACGCATCTTCGCATCGTTTGAAGGCTCCATACATCCGTCATTTCCTGCGGATGAAGGAGACGTCAAATACCATCAGGGCGCTACCGGCGAACGCGAAACGGCCAACGGCAAGAAAGTCAGGTTAACGCTATCACCCAATCCGAGTCACCTCGAAGCTGTCGATCCGGTAGTTGAAGGTATGGTCCGCGCTAAACAGGACGACCTGAAAGACCGGGTGGGCCTGCCCCGAGAACAGGTAATCGATCTCGCCCTGCCCGTGCTCCTTCATGGGGATGCCGCATTTGCTGGTCAGGGTGTAGTAATGGAGACGCTCAATCTCGCAAGTCTGAAGGGCTATCGCACTGGCGGGACCATCCACATCATCATCAATAATCAGATCGGATTTACGACTTCGCCCGAAGCCGGACGCTCAACGATCTACTCAACTGACGTGGCCCGAATGACGCAATTGCCGATCTTTCATATCAATGGTGACGATCCGGAAGCTGTTTATCGTGCACTGCAAATCGCCCTGGATTACCGCCAAGAGTTTAATAAAGACGTCGTGCTCGACGTGGTTGGTTTTAGAAAGCTCGGTCATAACGAAACGGATGAGCCCAGCTATACGCAGCCTTTGATGTACGCGCGCGTGAAAGCGCACCCCGGAGTTCGCACAATTTATTCGCAGCGGCTAATCAAGGAAGGCGTTCTCACTGAAGATCAGGTGAGTGAATTAATCGCCGAACGAGTGCGACGTTATGAAGACGCCCTGGCGCGCGCCAAGAAAGTTGCCTCCAAGAAGGACCCAACGTCCATTGACTCGCGCGTCGAAGAACTCGACGGATCTGCCGTCCCGGAAACGCCGGTGAGTGCCGAGACAATCAAGGCCATTGCCGACAAGATCGCCATCGTGCCTGAAGGCTTCAACATAAATCCCAAGATGGTTGGCCAACTGGCTCGGCGTGCGAAGATGGGCTCAGGAGAGCTGCCCATCGACTGGGCCTTCGCCGAAGCGGTTGCGTTTGGATCGCTGGTCCTCGAAGGCAACCGCGTTCGCTTGAGCGGACAGGATTCCGGACGCGGCACGTTTAGTCAGCGCCATGCGGTTTTGTACGACACGCAGACGGGTAAGTCGTGGTCGCCGTTATCAGAATTGCGATCCCCTTCGACGCCACAGGCGCGGTTCGAAGTTTTTGACAGTTCTCTTTCTGAAGAAGGTGTTCTCGGTTTCGAGTATGGCTACACTGTTGTTGCTCGCGACGCGTTGGTGATGTGGGAGGCGCAGTTTGGCGACTTCGTCAATGGCGCGCAGACGATCATCGATCAATACATCGCCGCGTCTGAAGACAAGTGGCGACAAACTTCACGACTCACGTTGCTGTTGCCGCACGGCTACGAAGGCCAGGGGCCGGAGCACTCAAGCTCGCGTCTTGAGCGTTTTCTCCAGCTCTGTGCTGAAAACAACTTGCAGGTTTGTTATCCAACCACGCCCGCACAGTACTTCCATCTTCTGCGCCGGCAGGTCAGGCCGGAAATGGAGCGTCCGCTGGTTGTGATCACACCGAAGAGTTTGCTACGTCTCCCTGCCGCCACGTCGACGCTCGATGATTTCACGACTGGGGGCTTCCAGCCGTTGATTGACGATTCGGAGGTCAAGACTCCCGACGCCGTAAAGCGCCTCGTGCTTTGCAGCGGCAAGGTCTACTACGACCTTGCGGAAGGCCGGAAGAAACTAGCCGATTCTGGGAATGAAGGAGTTGCCGTAGTCAGAATGGAACAGTTTTATCCGTTCCCACTGAAGCGACTGCGTGAACTGTTGGCTAAATACCCGGCGGCGAAAGAGCTTGTCTGGGCGCAAGAAGAACCAAAGAACATGGGCGGCTGGACGTTTGTTGAGCAGCGATTGGAGAACCTCCTGGCTGGTTGCGAACGCCCGATCTACGTTGGCCGCTCGCCTTCCGCAAGTCCGGCGACGGGATCCTATGCGATTCACCAAGCGGAGCAGGCGCAGCTTGTTGCGGAAGCGCTTGCTGTGGCTAGTAAGTAAAGCCACATTCTTCGGGGTGATGCCATTTTGGACGTGATCGAGTCGTTTCCGAATCCAAATGTGCACAAAAGTTGACTCTCGCGAAACTCCGGCGGGGGCAAGCCACCCTTCCCAACCTGAGAGGTTATGATGCTCGACCAGTTTTTTGTAAGAGGCTGTCAATCGATCAGATCACGAACAATTGAAATAACCTCTCAGGTTGGGAAGGTGGGCCTGGCACCCCAGCGGGGCTATCCCGCTGGGGACCCCGCCTTGCCCCGGCCCGAGCTTCGCGTGAGTCAACTCTTGAGCTTTGGGCACACTTGGATTCGGAAACGACTCGATCACCTCCAAAATGGCATCACCCCGAAGAATGTGGCTTTACTTACTAGCCAC
>DATBRN010000240.1:0-19312 GCA_036560225.1 Pyrinomonadaceae bacterium
ATCTCCGCCCTATTCTCGCGGGCGACGAAATATGGTGTCAGGGCTTCTCGGAGCCGAACGCAGGAAGCGATCTCGCCGCACTCGGTACTAAGGCAGTGCGTGACGGCAACGACTTCCTTATCAATGGGCAGAAAATCTGGACGAGTTTCGCACAGATGGCAGACTGGTGTTTACTTCTCGTTCGCACTGACATGGAAGCGCCCCGGCACAAGGGAATCACCTGTCTCCTCGCGGATATGCACAGCGAAGGCGTGTCCGTGCGGCCGTTGCGCCAGATGTCGGGCGATTCAGGATTCAACGAGGTATTCTTCTCAAACGTACGTGTACCTGTAACGCAGGTGCTCGGTGAAATCAATAAAGGCTGGACCACTGCCATCGCGGCCCTGATGAATGAGCGAGCCAACCTTGGGACGGGCGTCCAGGTTGTCTTCAAACGCAACCTAGCAGCTTTAATTGCTCGATCACGCACCATCGAACGCAACGGTCGTCCCGCCAGCGAAGACCCAATAGTCAGGCAGAAACTGGCGCAAGCCTATCTCGAACTGGAGATCCTGCGCCTCAATACCAACCGCGCGTTGACCTCGCTTTCGAAGAACGGCATTCCGGGTCCCGAAGGCTCAACGCAGAAGCTCTACTGGAGCGAGATGAACCAGCGTACACAGCAGGCTGCGCAGGAAATCCTCGGTCCCTATGGGCAACTGAAAGATTTCGACAAAGGGAGCTGGGAATATGGTTACTTGCGTGCGCGAGGAAACACGATCGAAGCAGGCACCAGTGAGATTCAACGAAACATCATCGCCGAGCGCGTTCTCGGTTTGCCGAAAAGCTACTAAGGCGGTAAATGGTAAATAGTGAATGGTGAATAGTAAGTAAACCGACGAGCCCCTGTTCGTCGAGTCACCAACTACTATTCACCAGTTCGCATTTACCAGGTCGGGTTCATCCATTCACCATTTACCATTTACTATTCACCAATTCGCATGGACTTCGATCTCAGCAAACCACAAAAGCTTTTGAAAGAGTCGGCGCGGGACTTTCTGGCGCGCGAATGTAAGCTCGAGCGCGTGCGCGAATTGATGGAAACCGATACAGCGCATGACGAGAAACTCTGGCAATCGATCGCCGACCAAGGCTGGACGGGGCTGATCGTTCCTGAAGAACATGGGGGACTCGGACTCGGTCTGGTCGAATTGGCAGTCGTTAGCGAGGAGATGGGGCGAGCCTGTTTGCCCGGAGCATTCCTCTCGACGCTTACAGCTGCAGCGCTCGTCGAGCGCGCCGGCAGCGCAGAACAGCGCGCAAAGTACCTTGAACCAATTGCAACGGGGAAGCTAAAAGCGACGCTCGCAATTCTCGATGATGGCGCAAGCTGGGAGGTCGACGGAATCACTCTAAAGGCTGCGCGGAAAGGTGGTAACTTCCAGCTTTCAGGAAGAAAGCTTTTCGTTCCCGACGCGGGAATCGCAGAACTTCTGATTTGTGTGGCGCGAGACGGAGACGGTCTCGTGCTGCTGCCCGTGGAGCGCGGTGCGGAGCGACTTTCGATCACTGCGATGCCTTCAATGGACGCGACGCGAAAGCTTCACGAGGTCGCTTTTGAGAACGTAAACATAGCTGAAGCGGACGTGTTTGGCGCGGACGGCGACGTCCACGCAGCGTTGAGCGGCGCGTTAGAGGTGGGATGCGTCGCTTTGTGCGCTGAGATGGTTGGTGGGATGCAGTGGGTGCTCGATACGACGGTCGAGTATGCGAAGACGCGCCAGCAGTTTGGAAAGGTGATCGGCTCTTTTCAGGCCGTCCAGCATCACTGCGCCGACATGTTGTTGATGACAGAAAGCGCACGCTCAGCCGCTTACTACGCAGCCTGGGCTTTGACGGAAGGCGATCCGTCGGCGAGCGTCGCCGTCTCGATAGCAAAAGCTTACTGCTCGGACGCGTACCGCGAAGTCGCCAATCGCGGCATTCAGGTTCACGGCGGCATTGGCTTCACCTGGGAGCATGATCTGCATCTCTACTACAAGCGAAGCAAATCGTCCGAGACGCTCTTCGGTGATGCCACGTTCCACCGCGAGCACATTGCACGCATCATCGTCGACGGCAATGCTATGCAAACGGGCGTGTCAAAACCGGAAGCAGCAGGGGCTGCATGAAAACTCCGGCTGAGTTTCCACGCAGGCCGCAGTGACCTGAAGGGACAATATGACAACCGTGCACATAAAAGAGTTGTTCGATCTTTCGGGACGAGTAGCTATCGTCACCGGCGGCTCGAGAGGCTTGGGCCGAGAGATGGCCGAAGGGCTTGCCGAGGCGGGAGCATCGTTGATGCTGTGCGCGCGGCGCGAAGAATGGCTGACGCCGACGGTAGCAGATATGCGCGGGCGCGGTTTCAACGTCGAAGGCATGCTTTGCGATGTGGCAAACGCTGAACAGGTGCAACGCGTGGTGGACAAAACAGTCGAGACTTATGGCAACGTAGATATCCTCATCAATAACGCGGGGGTCGCGTGGGGTGAGCGCCCCGAGAAAATGCCGTTCGAGAAATGGCAGAAGGTGCTTGATATCAACCTGACTGGGGCATTCCTGTTTGCCCAAGCCGCAGGCCGGGAGATGCTAAAACGCGAGTACGGGCGGATCATTAACGTCTCGTCAGTTTCAGGCTTACAGTCATCGGTTGATGGACCATATTACGTCGGGTACGCCGCGAGCAAAGCTGGGTTGTTTGGCCTGACGCGCGAACTCGCGGCCTCCTGGGGACGACAAGGCATCCGCGTAAATGCGATAGCGCCAGGTTTCTTCCATTCCCGTCTCGCCGACGCCTCCATTAAATATGCCGAACCCTCGATCAAGGCGCGCAATCCTATACCTCGCGTTGGCGACGCAGGTGAGCTGAAGGGCGTCGCCGTGTTCCTCGCCTCCGACGCTTCCAACTACATCACCGGTCAAATCATTGTGGTGGATGGAGGTCGCACTATTGTCTAAACGAGGATCCGCTTTATGAGCAAAGTTAAGCTGCAGGAGAAAAGCGTGATGGGAGGGTACGCCGCGCGTCCGTGGCTTCACCATTATGACTACTGGGTACGCCAGCAAATGAACTACCCACGCCGGCCACTCCATGAAATCCTGCGCATGACGGCAGTGGAAGTACCGGATCGACCCGCCACAACCTTTCTCGGCGCTGATCTCACCTTCGCGCAGATCAAAGAACGGGCAGACAAGTTTGCTACCGCGCTCGCGCGCCTCGGCGTCAGGCAGAAAGATCGCGTCGGCATCATGTTGCCAAACTGTCCGCAGTACCTCGTTGCCACCTTCGCCGTTCTGCGATTGGGCGCGATCGTGGTTAACGTAAACCCCCTGTACACCTCGCGCGAGGTAGTGGTGGTCGCCAAGGATTCGGGGATGATAGCTATGCTCACGCTGGACTTGCTCGCGCCTGTGACGCTCTCTGTTCTCGACGAAACAAATATCGAGAAGGTCATCATCACTTCGCTCCAGGAATACTCCGCTGTCGCCGGATCTGCGCCTAGCGTCCCTGGCACTCTTAACCTGGCGGACTTGCTTGCGAGTGTTGATGAGCCTGACTTGCCACGTGTCCGGATTAACCCGGATGAGGACGTCGCTGTATTGCAATACACAGGCGGCACTACCGGTGTGCCGAAGGGTGCAATGTTGACTCACTACAACATCTTCGCCAACGTGGTGCAGACCGAAGCATGGGGCAACCGCACTTCGCGGCGCGGCGAAGATACTTACTTGTTGGTCATTCCGTTCTTTCACATCTATGGTTTTACCGTCGGCATGATGGCTGGAATATGGCAGGGCGTACGCCAGGTTCTAATTCCAAAATACGATGTTGAGGCGCTGCTGAGGGCTATCCGCGATTATCGCCCGACGTATTTTCCGGCGGTGCCCACAATCTACATCTCTCTTCTCAATCATCCGAAGGCGAAAGAGTCCGGGATCGACAAGGTGCGCACCTTCAACAGCGGATCGGCCCCTCTTCCGGTTGAAGTGATTGAGCAGTTTGAGCGCATTACGGGTGGTACGCTCAACGAAGGCTACGGACTCTCCGAAGCGTCGCCCGTCACCCATTCGACGCCATCGCTGGGCCGCCGCAAGCCAGGCAGCATTGGTCTGCCGCTGCCTGACACAGACATGCGTATCGTTGACCTCGAAACCGGCACGCGCGAGGTCGCTGTGGGTTCGGAGGGCGAACTCTGTATCGCTGGGCCGCAAGTGATGAAGGGCTACTGGAATCGACCGGACGAAACGGCTATCGCGCTCCGCACTGACGCGAACGGGCGCGTATGGCTCTACACGGGCGATGTGGCACGGATGGATGAGGATGGCTACACCTACGTCGTGCAACGTAAGAAAGACATGATTATTGTGAGCGGCTTCAACGTTTATCCCTCGGAAGTCGAAGGCGTGCTTTACACGCACGCGACAGTGATCGAGGCTGCAGTAATCGGAGTCCCCGACGCTTACCGGGGTGAGGCGGTCAAAGCCTACGTCGTTCTCAAGAGGGGCGCGAACGTGACCTCCCAGGAACTCAAAGAGCATTGCGAGAAAGGATTAGCGGAGTTCAAAGTGCCGCAGGAGATCGAAATTCGTGAGAGCCTTCCGAAGACCGCCGTGGGAAAGGTTCTCCACCGCGTGTTGCGCGAAGAAGATCAATTAAAACGCAAAACTCAAGAGAGAGAAGAAAACATTTTTCGGAAGCCGAGGGACTGATGGGACTGCTTGAAGATAAAGTGGCGATAATCACTGGCGCAGCCCGCGGCATCGGTCGCGCGTGCGCCGAAGTTTTCGCGGGACACGGCGCGCGTGTTGTCCTATCCGACATTGATCCTGAGCCGACGCAAGAAGCTGCTCAGAAGATCAAAGCTGCCGATGGCGAAGCGCTCGCGCTGCCAGGTGACGTCACGAGTGCTGATTTTGCACCGCGCTTGATTAAAGCCACGCTCGATTCTTATGGGCGGATTGATGCTATCGTTAACAATGCGGGTTACACCTGGGATGGAACGATCCACAAGATGACTGACGAGCAGTGGCAAGCTATGCTCGAGGTGCATCTGACCGCGCCATTCCGCATCATCCGCGCCGCCTCTGAGTATCTCCGCGAGACCGCCAAGCGTGAGAAGGAGCAAAACGGTCGCGCGTTGGCGCGCAAGATCGTCAACGTCAGCTCGACGACCGGGACACGCGGCAACGCAGGACAGACTAACTACGCGGCCGGCAAAGCCGGGATCATCGGCGTAACCAAAACACTGGCGAAGGAGTGGGGACAGTTCAATATACAGGTCAATGCTGTCGCCTTTGGCTTCATTGAGACCAGGCTGACGCATGCGAAAGAATCGGGCCAGCACATCACGCGCGAGTCCGCCGATATCGCGCTCGGCATCCCGCAGGCTAACCGAGAGATCGCTTTCAGGATGATTCCTATGGGGCGGGCCGGCACTCCCGCGGAAGCGGCAGGCGCCGTGCTCTTTTTCTCATCGGCACTATCAGATTACGTTTCGGGGCAGGTATTGGAAGTAACGGGTGGACTCTGAGATTGATGTGCGGTCGCGTGTCTCTTGAAAAGGATCGGATCTGAAGGCGTAATGAATTACGGAATCAACAAGGTCGTTGTCATTGGATCTGGAACCATGGGTGGCGGCATTGCCGCCCTCGTGGCAAACGTCGGCATTCCGGTTTACTTGCTCGACCTCGCGCCAGGCGAATTAACCATCGACGAAGCGAAGCGTGGACTCAAACTCGAATCACCTGAAGTGAGAAACAGGATCGTGGCCGCTTCCTTCGAACGCCTGAAGAATTCACATCCTCCAGCATTCCTGACTCCGGAGTCCGCGAACCTGGTTACCATCGGCAACCTCGAAGACAATTTCGGGTGGGTCGGTGATGCTGACTGGATCGTTGAGGCAATAGTCGAGCAACTACAACCCAAGCGCGCGCTGATGGCACGCATCGAGAAAACCAGGAAGCCCAACAGCATTGTCTCGAGTAACACTTCGGGCTTACCGATCGCCGACATCTCTGCCGAGTGCTCGGAAAATTTCAAAGCTCACTTCCTGGGCACCCATTTCTTCACCCCGCCCCGTTACATGAAGTTACTGGAAGTGATTCCTACAGCAGAGACCAGGCCTGAGATCGCCGAATTCGTAACCCGCTTCGCGGAGCGGGGACTGGACAAGGGAGTTGTGGTCTGCAAGGACACGCCAAACTTTATCGCTAACCGCCTCATTTCCATTTCAGCGGCAACGACGCTCGGCTATGTACTCGCCCATAACTACACGATTGAAGAGGCGGACGCTATCCTCGGCCCACTCATTGGGCGCCCCAAGACCGCTTTGTTTCGTATGTACGATCTAGTTGGCCTTGATGTGGCCAGTGCTGTGGGCCAGAACCTTTATGGCTTGATCGAGAATGACGAGACGCGTGAAGTCCTGCGTAACCCAAAGGTCGCGCCCCTGTATGCGAGTCAGATACAACGAGGCCGGCTTGGTGATAAGACCGGCGAGGGCTTCTATAAAAAATCGCAGAGCGGGGCCAGGATAGATAAAGATGCCATCCTAACGCTCGACCTCAAGACGATGGAATACCGCGAGCGTCGTGAACCCGAGATCGCGTCGATTAACGAGGCGCTGAAGATCAAGTCGCTCCCGCGTCGGCTCGAGTTCGTGTTTGCGCAAGACGACCGGGCCGGGGCACTGGCGCGTCACGTCGTTTACAATTCATTGGCTTATGCAGCGCGCCGAGTACCCGAAATTACGGATCAGATTATCAACGTAGACAATGCTCTGCGCTGGGGTTACGCATACGAGATGGGGCCATTTGAAATGTGGGACGCGCTCGGTGTGCGAAAGATGGTCGACGCAATGAAGGCAAACGAGATCCGCGTTGCGCTCTGGGTCGAAGAAATGCTGGCCGCCGGATACGAAACGTTTTACCAAACGGACCAGGGGCTGTTGCGCCAATACGATCCGGCACGCAAGACTTACATCGCGGAACTATCCGCCACCGAGAAAATGCCCGCACCTAATGGACAAGCTCGTTACACGCTGACCGGACTTGAGTTTATGAGGCTATTGATGACGGGGCAAGTGCCGCCTTCCGGCATGGGCCAATTGATGAACTTCAAACTCGTTGAAGTGAGCGAAGGACGTGCGGTCTTTACCATCAAACCTGACGAGCGTCATTACAATGGGCTGGGCATCGTGCACGGAGGGTTGGCTGCGACGTTGCTCGATTCAGCTCTCGGTTGCGCCATCAACACGATGATGACGGCGGGCAAAGTTTTCACCACCCTGGAGATGAAGATCAACTACGTCCGTCCATTACGGCGCGAGACTGGCGAAGTGCGTTGCGAGGCGAGTGTGATTCACGTCGGCGGTCGGGTCGCCACAGCCGAAGGCAAAATCGTAGATGCGAGCGGGAAACTTTATGCGCATGGGACAGCAACCTGCATGCTATACCGCGGGTAACTGGATGGGGAGGCCTACCACATTGAGACTTGGTGTCCCAACTGACTTCTGGAAAACAAATCAAAACTCTCCCAAGAGTTAGCGGGGGCAAGCCCACGTTCCTAACCCTGAGATTATCAGAGTTGAGTATTAAATCAAATGCCGGTGACGCGAATCGAAAGCATTGACCAACTCCGGGAACACCTCGGGCAAGACGTCGGGGTGAGCGACTGGGTCGAGGTTTTGCAAGATCGCATTAATCAATTTGCGGAAGCTACAGAGGACCGACAGTGGATTCACGTTGATCCCGAACGCTCCGCTCGCGAATCGCCGTTCAAAGAAACAATCGCCCACGGCTTTCTGACTCTCTCGCTACTCAGCGAGTTGGGAAAGCGTGCGATCTCGGTTGGAGGCGTGAAGATGGGCATTAATTACGGGCTGAATCGAGTGCGTTTCGTCTCGCCCGTGCCCGCCGGGTCACGCATTCGCGGGCGGTTTACGCTCTCCGCGCTAGCTGAAATTCGCGGCGGCGTCCAGGCTACCTGGAATGTTACGGTCGAGCGTGATGGCTACGAGAAGCCTGCTTGCGTCGCGGAATGGCTGGTGCGCTATTACAGGTAAACAAAATGACGAACAGTCATATCGCCTGCGGTAGCAGGCGCTAGTGCAACTTGAGATCCGCCCGCTACCGCAGGCGGTGCTGACAGGAGACATACAATGACGAAGCTGCTCGTCTCACTTGAAGAGGGCATTAAGCGTATTACCATTAACCGTCCCGAAAAGCGCAACTCCGTTGATGTTGAGACGGTGCAGTTGCTCCGCGACACATTTATCCGGTCGGCGCAAGACGGTACGCGGGTTGTGATTCTCACGGGCGCGGGCGAGTCCTTTTGCGCCGGTGCTGATTTGGCGGCGACGAGCGAGCGCGATATCGCAAACTTCGATGTCACCAAGTCACTGCGCGAGAACGTCAATCCGACCATCCTTGCAATGCGCGACCTGCCTGTCCCCGTCATCGCGCGCGTCCACGGTCATGCAGTCGGAGTTGGCAGCAACTACGCGCTGGCGTGCGACGTGATTGTGGCGTCCGAACAGGCGCTCTTCGGTCAGGTGTTTGTCAAGATCGGCTTGATGCCGGATGGGGGAGGAACCTTCTTTCTGCCTCGACTTGTAGGGTATTACAAAGCGTTCGAGTTGATGGCGACGGGCGACATAATTAGCGCGCAAGAGGCATATCAACTCGGCATGGTCAACAAAGTCGTCCCTTTCGCGGAACTTGATACGACGGTGGATGGCCTTGCGAAGCGATTCACCCAGGCTCCGCGCGTGGCAATCGCAAAAATCAAGGCGGGGCTTAATCAGGACCAAAGATCAGATCTGGCAGCAGCGCTCGACTTTGAAGCGACCAATCAAGACGCCTGCTTCCATTCGCAGGACTTCATCGAAGGAGTCACCGCTTTTCTGGAAAAGCGCAAAGCTGTGTTTGGCAAGGATGTCCGAGCCGGAAAGGCGGCTGCAGACTAGATCGAAAAGAATCATGAGCGATACTGTGAAAGCAACGCGCACACGCACGCGCACGATCACTTGGGAGGACCCCCACGCTCTGGCGGAAGCTGGACGCGGTTTATCAGGTCTTGAGTATTTGCGGAAGATCGTGGCGGGCGAACTTCCGCCGCCACCGATAGCCGCATTGATGAACTTCAATATTACTGAACTTAGCGAAGGTCGGGCAGTCTTTGTGGTCGAACCAGCGGAGTATCATTACAACCCGATTGGTGTCGTTCACGGAGGCTTAGCGGCGATGCTGCTCGATTCTGCGATGGGTTGCGCCGTCCATTCGACCTTGCCAGCGGGCGCGGGCTACACCACGCTTGAGATCAAAGTTAACTACATCCGTCCGATGACGGCCGAGACAGGCCGCGTGTCCTGCGAGGCGAAAGTGGTCCATGTTGGCGGTCGCACTGCCACCGCCTCGGGCCGAATTGAGGACGAAGGCGGAAAGCTCTATGCACACGGCACTACCACGTGCATCATTTTTCATTCCCAAAACGAAGCGTCGATTATTAGACGGTTAAGCGATCATGAAAATTAAGGCCGCCATCCTCTGGGAGCAAGGAGCGCCGCTCTCGGTTGAAGAAGTCGAACTTGAAGCTCCGCATGCAGGCGAGGTGCTGGTCGAAGTGAAGGCCGCCGGAGTCTGTCACAGCGATCTGCATCCGGCTCGCGGCGACTGGCCCTCGCGCAGTCCGCTCGTACTCGGGCATGAGGGTGCTGGCATTGTGCGCGGAGTGGGCAAAGACGTTACGAGGTTGCGTGTGGGAGACCACGTTGTCTTCTGTTGGGCGCCGGCGTGCGGCGTCTGCCCGCCGTGCCTCGGAGGTCACCCCGTGCTCTGCGATCGTCTGGCGCGCACGACATACCGCAACCGTTTGCCTTCGGGTGGCTCCCGGTTGCGTGCTTCGGGCCAAGACCTGGGACATTTCCTTGGCACGGCCTGCTTCGCAGATTTCGCGGTAGTGGCAGAGGAGGGCGCGATTTCGGTTGCGTCAGATGTGCCCTTCGCGGCCCTGGCGATTTTGGGCTGTGCGGTCGTTACGGGTATCGGTGCCGTGACGAATGCCGCGCGAGTTGAGAAGGGCGCGTCTGTCGCGGTGCTCGGCGCTGGCGGCGTCGGGCTTAACGTCGTTCAGGGTGCGGTGCTGGTCGGGTGCGAAAAGATTATCGCCGTCGACACAAATCCCAGGGCGCTTAACCTGGCGCGCAACTTTGGCGCTACACACACCATTGAAATGCCGGCAGGAAATGTCGCGGAGGAAGTTCGCGCTCTGACGGATGGACAGGGAGCGGATTATGTTTTCGATACAGTCGGTACACCCACGACTATTTCGCAAGCGCTTGAATCCGCGCGCAAAGGCGGCGCAGTCGTACTGACTGGTCTGTCGCGGACTGATGCGCTAGCCTCAATCCCGACCTTTCCTTTCGTAATGCATGAGAAACGCCTGATCGGCTCGCTCTACGGTTCGGGGCGTCCGCTGGTCGACATACCTCACCTCGTCACGCTTTATCAATCGGGTAAACTGAAGCTCCGCGAGCTTGTCACGCGCGCCTATCAACTCGACAACATTAACGAGGCGCTGGCAGCGCTGGCCTCAGGGGAAGGTGCACGTGGGATTATCCGTTGGTGATACCGTCGCTGGCTTGCTTCGTCATTACTCAATAGCAGAACTAAGTCATCAGGTCTTCAACCCACAAGCAACACCTTGCCGCTGCGGCCAGGTCGCTCTGAGTGCTCAACGGCTGCTAGCACATCGTTCAGTGGGTATTCAGCTTCGACCGGAGGCACTATTTCGTTTGTTGCCATCAGACGCAGAAGGTCCGCCGTGACTGACTGCAGCCGTTCGGGCGCGGCGGTCCGCAGCCACTGGCTCAGCCAGAAGCCGTGGATAGTGGCAGTGGTAAAGATCATGTGCCCGCTGTCAACCGGCATCGGCTGCATTGAGAGCAGGCCGTAGACGAGCACCACGCCGTTGCGTCCAAGGGCGCGCACAACTGCAGCGCCTGTTTGGCCACCGACCGCGTCAATCGCTTTAGTGAGTCCCGCCTTACCGGTGATTTCTTTGACACGCTCGACGATGTCTTCGTCGGCAGTGCAGATGACCTCATCCGCGCCGAGCGTTTTTAATTCTTCGACCTGCTCGCGTCGCCTCACAACATTGATTGTCTTAAAGCCGCGCAGGCGCGCGATCTGTAACACTACCCGTCCCAACGTCGAACCCGCCGCCGTTTGCAGCAGCCACTCGCCGGGTTTGAGCGCCAGTTCTTCGACCGTCATGATCCACGCCGTCAGAGGATTGACCACAAACTGCGCCGCCGTTTGGTTGCTGATGCTGTCCGGTACTGGGATGAGTTGTGCGCTCGCCGCCAGAATGTATTCCTGCCAAGTGCCCGGCACGCCGAGCGGGATTACACGCTGGCCGGGGACAAGATTTTTTACCTCGTCGCCGACGGCCGACACCTCGCCCATGCCTTCGAGGCCAGGCGTCGCCGGCAGGATGGGCAGCGAGCCGTAAAGACCGCGTACGGAAAGCAGATCAGACGGGTTGATCGGTCGTGCACGCAAGCGCACCAGCACCTGGTTCGCACTCGGCTCCGGTGTCGGCACATCTTCCACACGCAAGACGTCAGCGGGGTTGCCGAATTCGTGAAATCTTACGCTTCGCATTTTTTCTTTCCACCAATGGGTCGTGAATTTTCGGTCCGTTAAAGTAAGAAGAGCCTCGTTGAAACAGAGGCTCTCCTCGAAGGCTTAAAATCTCGGGGCCGAGATTTAGAAGTTAAGGCGCACACCGAGCTGCAGTTGCCTCTTAGGAAACGCCGAGGTAAAGCCCAACGGTTGGCTCGGAGAGAGTGCACGGTTGCCACGCAGGTTAAAAGGCGGGGCGATTACACCGACGACATTATTGACGCTGGCAAAGTTCGTTCGGTTGAAGAGGTTGAATCCTTCCGCGATGACTTGCAAGCTGGCCTTTTCGCTTACTTTGAAGTGGCGAGCCAGACGCATGTCGAAGTCGAAGTAATTCGGCCCAATGCCGGTGTTTCGTCCTGCGCCCGGCGGACGGTCAGTGGTTGAATGGCGGTCGTTATTGAGGTTAGTCCCGGCCAACAAATTGAAAGGATGGGGACTGTTGTAGCGAATAATCGGAGACAGTTGGAAACCTGATAATGCGCCCTTCCAGGGACTCTCCAGCACGGCCGCTAGAACTAACTTGTGCCTCTGATCAAAGGTAGATAGACCACGTTCCGCCGCGAGGTTAGTCTGATCGTTCGGACCGTAATCACTATTGAAATCGGTTACCTCGTCAATTGCCTTGCTGAAGGTGTAATTTGCGAAGAGGGCAGAACCTTTGGTGAAGCGCTTTCTGATTTCGAAAATACCGCCATGGTAGATTGCCGCTCCCGCCGATGAGTACTGGTCGCTCTGGAGAAGCAACGGATTCACAAAGCAGTTAACAATGTTCGCACCTGCACACGGAAACCCGGCACTCGTGCTCCATTGCCGAATTGGGATGGCTGCAGGTCCCGCGGGCACAAACGGCGCAGGCTTTAGGTTGACATCGATAGCAACTGGGAGCTTGAGTGTGTGTACATAGATGTAATTGGCGGATACTGATAGGCCGTTACCGATCTCACGCTCAATCCCCAACTCGCCCTGCTGAGAGTAAGGGTTTTGGTAGCCAGGTTGGCCGCTGAAAATTACACTCAGCGGTGGAATGGGACCGGTATGCGTAATCGTAATGCCGAACTGCGTCAGATCTGCCGGGGTAATGCAAGCGTCTCTCCCCGGCGCCGGATCGGTGCACGAAATCTTTCCCTGTGCAAACAGAGTCTGAAAAATCAGCGCCGAAGTCAACGACGGCGGACTCCCCGGAACTCCGGTCAGAGGGACGAATACCTGAGCAATCTGCCGGAAACCATTGACGACGCCGAGACTCTGTACGACGTTTGGGATCTGAGCATAAACTGGCGAGTAGAAGATCCCATAACCTCCGCGCACCGCCGTCTTGTGGTTGCTGAACGGATCCCAGGCAAATGAGACACGAGGTGCAAAATTGTTCTTGTCGGTGTTTAAGTTGCCGTATTGCACGTCCAGTTCGTAACGAAGACCGAAGTTAAGAGTCAGATTAGGCCGGATGGCCCATGAGTCCTGGCCATAAAAGGCGGCAAAGGGCCGGTTAGCAACATAGACAGGATTATCAAAGCCCTGTTGGTAGAACTGGGGCAGACCCAAAGAAACAGTCTGCAGCGAGCTGAGCGTAGCTGGACTAACTCCGCTAAGTCCGCACGCTGCCGGCGCCGCCAGACACGGGCTAAGTAACGCCCCGGTGAGATTGCCAAAAACAAATCGACCGGGGAAGAACGTGTGAGACTCTGTGTGGTTGCCGCGTATCAGCGCGGAACCGCCAAATTTCAGACTATGTTTTCCCCGAGAGATCGTCAGGTTGTCGGCAAATTCATAGCGGCGTGTGATCGTCAAGTTGGGTAGAAAGATTTGAGTTCCCAGATTCGCGAATCCAGGAATGTCCAGACCTACCTGTCCCGGTTCATTGGGAATCACGTTGAAGTCGTTGTAACTCCACTGCACGCGGGCCTCGTTCGCGGTGTTGGGGCTGAAGAGGTGAAACCAGGAGCCCTGGATCGTGCTGTCAAACGTGTGGACCGAACTGCCTCGCGAAAAGCCGGTCAGAGACTGCACATCGGGACTGTCCTCGTGGTCATGTGCATAGCTGTAACGGAGATAAGTCTGATTCCTGTCACTAAAGCGATGGTCCAATCGGCCCGATACCTGGTATTGGCGCGTATTGAAAGGGAATAGTCCGCCGTTCGTTTCAAACTGGCTCACAAGAAAAGAATTCCGTGCCACCTGACCTGCACTCAGACCGGTGCTGGGAGAGATCGTCAAGGCGCTGGTCAACACCGAGGCGCAAATGGCGGCAGGTATCATCGGCTGTGGTGGGTTAAGGCATTGGACCAGCGCCCCGCCTCGGGCCGTCAGCGCGTTTAGAATTGCCACCTGATTATTCAGCGGATCACTTTGTGGGCGAAAGATGTTCGTGTTAGTCAGGAGGGGAACCGCATTCTGTGCAGTCTGTCGCAAGCCTTCAAAAGCGAGAAACAGAAAGGTCTTGTCCTTCTTGATTGGAAACCCCACCGTTGTGCCAAACTGCTGGCGATTCAGAGAATCCTTAACAGGCTGGCCCACCAGATCGGCCGCGCCCGGGTTGAACGTTTGACCAGGTTGCAGGGCTTGAGTAAAAGAAAACGGGTTGCGTGCGTCCAGGCCCGTGAAGCGGAAAAAACCATAGAGACTGCCATGTACCTGGTTGGTCCCGGTTTTCGAGACGATGTTTATTGACGCGCCGTTTGCTCCTCCCAACTCGGCCGTATAGTTGCTGCGGTTAACCTGGAACTCTTGCACTGCGTCCTGGCTCAGGTTGAGCCGGACACCGCCGGCGTCGTCGTTGAACTCGCCACCGTCCACAGTCACACTGTTACCCCTGCCATTGCTTCCATAGAATGAAAGTCCGCTTTGCGGCGTCTGTTTGACGCGGAAATCCAGGTCACTAGCGACCCGGGTGGAATCAGAGACGCCAGGCATCAGCAAAGTGTAGGTGAGATAGTCACGACGGTTAATGGGCAAGTCGCGAATGTATCTCTGTTCGATGGTATTCGCCTGAGCAGCTCTTTCAGTTTCGACAACGGCGGCTTCACTGGTCACGTCGACCACGCCCGCTACGCCCGCCACCTTCAACTGAAAATCCGCTAAGACAGTCTCACCAATAGTGACGGTAACGCCCTTACGAACCGTGGTATCAAAACCACGGAGATCGACGCTTAAGTCGTAGGTGGCGGGTGGCAGGTTCGTCACTCGATACCGGCCGTCATCATCGGTCACCGCTGTGCGCCGCAAACCAGTCTCCGTCCCCACCACAGCGATGGTTGCGTTTGGTAAGACGGCGCCAGTGGGATCAGTTACAGTTCCCTTGATGTCTCCTGAAGAGCCTACGCCCTGGGCGTGAATGTTGCCGACTATCAGCAGGCACAACAAGCCAGACCCGAGTAGGCTGATGAATTTCTTCATAACTCCTCCTTCGAGCGTTCGCTAAGAGAGTGGAGAGACGATTAGAGCATTAATGCTCCAGGGCCATTTGGGCCAGAAGTTAGGTTCGATGAAATCGACTTCTGGATAAAGGAAATTGACAAAGCCCACGAGCGAAGTATGATAGCTACCGAACGGTCGGTAAAGTATTCTTCTGCTTGAAAATTGTCAAGCTTTATTTGGTTTCATTTCCAGTAAAATCTCCTAAATTTGGCGGTCGATTCAAGTCTGCAGCGTACCGCATGAACTTCAGTTGAATTGGGTTTGAAGCGCCAAAGGCGCGGAATGTAAGAGCCAGGGGCAAGCGCTGAGCCTAAGCGAAGCGCGTCGCCCCTGGGAGTGTAGCAGGTAAGTTCCCGAAGCTCTGAAGGAGCGGCATGACGTCGCATTCCTGAAAAACGATTTCGCACTTTCAGTGCTATTAGATATTGGCTCCGAGGGTCCCAGGGGCGACGTGCTACGCTCCGCTCCGCACTTGCCCCTGGCTATCACATTCCGCGCCTTTGGCGCTGCAAAACCCACCGGCAATTGATCTTAGTGGCAAAGAAACGTAAATAACCCTGAATGAGAGTTCACCGATCAAATGCCTGGTTTGCGCTATGGGTTTTGTTTGCCATCAATGCGATCAACTTCTTCGACCGCCAAATCCTTGGCGCTGTCGGCGAGCCCATTCGCAAAGAATGGGGACTAAGTGATGGCAGCCTCGGTGCACTGGGAACGGCTTTCACTTTGCTCTACGCAGTTGTCGGTGTTCCGTTCGGTCGTTTGACGGACAAGGTGAAGCGGACGTGGATTCTCTCAGCTGGAGTGTTCATCTGGAGTCTAATGACAGCGACGTCAGGCGCAGCAAAAAATTTCTGGCAGCTCTTCGCGTGCCGGCTCGGCGTAGGAGTTGGCGAGGCCTCATGCGCACCCGCCGCCACGTCGCTCATCGGCGACCTCTATCCGGCGAGCCGGCGAGCCAAGGCTCTCTCCGTTTTCATGCTCGGTCTGCCCGTTGGCATCGCTTTAAGCTTCGCCGTCAGCGGAACGATTACCCGCACCTATGGCTGGCGACCTGCATTCTACGCAGCAGGCATTCCGGGGCTGCTGTGCGCATTGATGGTTCTCTTCATCCGAGAGCCGAAACGCGGCGCGGCCGAGACGCACACGATTGGCGGACGACAGCGCGAAGGCTCGCCGTACCGTTTGGTGCTTTCAACCCCCACCATGCGCTGGTTGATTATTTCGGGAGCGTTACACAACTTCAACATGTATGCGATCGGCGCGTTCATCACCCCGTTTCTAATGCGCTATCACGGCGCGGACATTCGCAACGCGAATTTCGTTTCGATGCTGGTCTACGGACTATTCGGAGTGCCAGGTTTGATTCTTGGCGGCGTCGTTGGTGATAGCGTCATGAAGCGGCAAGCGAATGGACGCTTGCTCGTCGGTGCTCTGGCAATTCTCGGCTCAGTTCCATTTGTCTTCTTCGCGCTCGGGAGGGCGCGAGGTGAAATTCTCGAATTCATGATTCTGATGGGAGTGGGATGCGCGTTGATGTACCCCTACTACTCGACTGTGTATTCGACGATTCACGATGTGATCGAACCGTCACTGCGCGGCACAGCTATGGCCCTCTACTTTTTCGCGATGTACGTGCTGGGCGCGTCCCTCGGACCTTATGGGACAGGTCTCGTCAGCGACTTCTTCACCGCCCGCGCGGGAAGCGCCGCAGGTGTGACGAGTTTGACTCAGCAAGCGCTCGAGCCTTTCCGTGCCGAGGGTCTGCACTCGGCGATGTACATCATTCCCGCACTCGGCGTGTTACTAGCTTTGGTGTTGTTCGCCGCTTCGGGCACGGTAACTAAAGACATGACGAAGTTGAAGCACTGGATAAGCGAATCCACCGCCGCAGATGCACTGCCGGACATACAGCGCCACGGCGTCAGTACCACCTCGCGGTAGCGAGTGGGTTACCCCTTGTAGTTGTCCAGAATCGAAACACCAATCTCTCTTTCGACCCCCACGCTGCACCTTTTCCGCCCTATTCTCACTGGATAGATGTGCTCATTGCAGCGAATTCGCTGGATTCGCATACGTTGCCTCAAATTTGCATAACAAAACTGGAAATCTTCATGAGGCAACGTGTGCGCTTCATCCTGTGGCTGGTTGGATTATGAATAGAGTGCGTCAACTTTTACTGCTCATCGTTGTGAGTGGCTTGATAGGTGTTGGTGCTTGGGCCGCCCTTCGCTTCAAGGCGGTGAAACGTTGGGCTCTTCAAGAATCCCTTTACGCGTCCAATACAGCAAGCGTACCCATCGCCGATGCTGAACTGTGGACACGTGCCATGGAGAAAGTAAAGGAAGATCGAGGCGCCGCCGCCGGCGGTCCAGTTGAGACTCCGCCTGAGCTCCGCCATTACAGTGACCGGCATTGGTTCCTGGCCACTCAGGTCGCCGAGATCTCGAAATTCAATGTGGAATCCTGTCAGGACTTTGTGGATCTCGCGGCGCTGATTCAACGCGGCGAACTGGTTGTGTTGCCCGCGGTCACGGATACCTACATCCTTTTCGGCGTCGGCGCCAAGGCGGACGACGGTGTGTTCAGTCGCTATGAAGATGATCACAACATCGAACTTTACGATGAAGCCGAACTGCACGATGCCTACGGCCGGCTCGAATCTGCGCATGCGAAGCTACAGACCGAAATATCGAATTTGAAAACTCAGCTAGCTGCGCTGAAAAAGCGCGATCGTTCAAAACAAGGTGAACTGCAAAAAGAAATCTCGGCACGTGAGCAGGAGTTGAAATCGAACGAGGAAGACAAAGCGCTGCTTGATCAATCTTACGGACAGCCGGACCAGAGGCAGAAACTCTTGAGAGATTATGAGTCGCTGAAAGAGCTTGCAAAGAATTTCGGCGGACGTTCGTATAACCTGGACGACCCATCTGCCCGTCAGGAGATGAAGGTGAGAATGCTTAGCTCACTAAGGCCGCAGGCAGTGAAAATCCTCGAGGAAGTTGCGAAGCTGTATCACGACAAGTTTGATCGTCCCTTGCCCGTAAGCTCTCTGGCTCGACCGGAGCAATACCAGCATGCATTGAACAGATCGAACAGGAACGCAGTACTGATTGATACGCCGCCGCACTCGACCGGTCTGGCATTCGACATCGATTATCGCTACATGGGTGGCGCCGAACAGAGTTTCCTAATGGCGGAACTTGCGCGCATTAAGGACGAGGGTCGCATTGAAGTAATCCGCGAGCGCAACGCGAATTACCACGTTTTTGCCTTCATCGACGGCAAGCGCCCAAGCGACGAACTAATCACCGCGTCGTTAGACAAAGCTACTCTAGAGCCAAAGGAAACGAATCACGCCTCGAAGGAGCCGGCTAAGGAAGAGAACAAATCGCGGACCGGGAAGAACACAAACTCGAAGTCAAAAGCGAAGAACATCACGAAGCCAAAAGCGAAAAAGCGGCGTTAGCAGTCCACCCGTTGATCAGCCGGTGAAGAGGATGTCGTAGGACCATAAGGCTTCGAGATCGCGAATGTAAGGCCTTGATGACGTTAAGCGGGAGTCGGTTAACTGAGGCAAAGCTGGTTAACGACGACTCTTCATTTTGAAGTTCGATCACTCGGGATCGGTTGAAATGCGCGGGTGGTGTGTTCGGTTACGCTCGGCAGGGGTTCGGGCAATGCTCGCCCCTGGGCCGCGTCAAGCTCTTTGGTTGCTTGTCCCTTCAACGGCGCAGTATCCACTTCCTCAGCTCGACGCTTACGGCGAAATATCAGTCGGATGCAGACACCTTCGATCGTGATCATTATAAGGAAGCACAGCAGCGCGAAGGCTAGAATTAGCGCGTCATTTAGCCCTATCACGTTTTTCATTATTCCCATCAACATAGCGATCGCTACAAGGCCAAAGATGAAGACGGCGCCCATCGCACTTACAAGGAGTTCTGGTCTCACTTCTGGGAAGTTGGCGTCGGTGTCGGCTTTACCCGTACTTAACTTTGCACCGCAATAATTACAGTAGCTCAAGCCCTGCGCGACAACCACGCCGCAAGATGGACAATACATGCTCGGTTCACCTCCTTAAAGCTACTACGATATCAATGATGTTTGAGTTCTGGCGATCGCGGCCAGCGTACACTAGTGAATGCTTAGGGGTAACCCACCCGGAATACCACCCAACGGCAGTTGG
>DATBRN010000241.1:0-11980 GCA_036560225.1 Pyrinomonadaceae bacterium
GCTGCTGTGAAGGAGATTGCCGCGGGTACGAAGTCCTAGTGGCATTTTCGACGTTCTAGGGATTCGACTTGTTTGTACCCGCGACCGGTTTGGACGTCGTTCGCGTCGGCGGAGGCTTCACTGGAGCACGTTCGCCCTTTGGGGCGATTCGCCCGTTACGAGTGAGAGCGATTCGTTTATCGCGGCTTGAGGACTCATCGACGGTAACTCTGATCGAGCGGAACGAGCCATCACGTGACTTGTTGGTAGGATTGTAGGCCACCACGTACTGAGTACGCAGGTCGCGAACTATCTCGTTGGCGATTTGTGGCAACTCCGATAACGATTCGGGAAAGAACGCACGTCCACCGCTCTCGGTGGCGAGTTTGTTGATAAGGCCGATGGCTTTTTCACGCGGACTCTTCCGAATAAACCCGCCTTCTTTATCGAGTTCGTTAACAAATCCGATAACGTAAATCTGTACGTCCTCTTCACGCAGGCGAGAAAAGAGTTTTTCCTGCGAATAGAAGCTGGACCGATCTTCGCCGTCAGTAATTACAATCAACGCGCGTCGCCGGCGATCGCTATCATCGCCCTTCTTATATTCGGCAACATGCTCGGCGCTTAGATATACGGCATCTATTACTGCCGTTTGCCCGCCCTCGACGTAGAGATCATCCAAAGCATCAATCAGGGAATCCTTATTCGCCGTGAAGTCCTGCATGGTTTCGATCTTGTCGCTGCTGACAAACCGCACCAGGAAAGTTTCGTCGCCCACCTTGTTGCTGTTGACGATGGTTTTCCCCGCGTCAATGACCGCTTGTATTTGCGAACGCAGCGATTGAGAGTTGTCGATGGCCAGCCCATAACTGATCGGGACTTCTTCACGCGTGAATGACTCGATAGGCTGCGACACGCCATCCTCGAAAACATGAAACTCGTTTTCGCGAACGTTGTTGATGGGACGGTTGTTTCGATCGATAACTCGCACGTTCAGAGTAACCAGCTCCGTGTTTACGACAATCGTGCTGCCCTCATCGATTTCCGGCTCCTCGGGTGTCGGAGTTGGCTTGGGTTTGAGCACGGGTGCAGGCGGAGGCTCGCCGAGCTGGGGAGCTATCCGGTCGTAGGGAGTTGGGGACGCGTTAGGTGTCGGGCGAGGTGTCTGCCGCTGCACGGCACCCGGGGACGCCGTAGTGGTAGGCGGACGGGTGACGGTTTGGTTTGTGCGAGGAACGGGCGTTGGGGTCGCCTGAGGCGCCATGGCGGAGCTGCGACGCGGTCGCGAGTCCTGAGGTCCCGCTGCCGAAACAAGGGTTGCGCCGATAACGGCCATAACTACAAAAACGAGCGCCAGCGACAATCTCAGTCCTGGGTTCTTCAATCCGCCTATTCCAGTTCCCCTAAGTTTTATCAACCTCATATTTTTAAGTAAAAACGCTCAATAACCAGCATCAACCAGAGAGCTCCGCGTTCAGCCAGTTTAACCTTTCCCCTTACTTCACGCGAAACGCCCTCGACTTGAATTGCGACTCAACCTCGGAGACGCCAAACCTGTTCGAGATCCCTAAAAGAGGCGGGATCAATCTCGTTGGCGCATTTAGAAAGATGTTCGGGAGAGGTAATGCGTTGCCGGAATGTCAACATCAGAACCGAGCTATGGTCGGGTATTGGTTCCTAGTCCCGGGTTTCGAGTTCTGACTTGTCTTTTCGGGAGGTTGGCGCAGCCCAATCTTAACTCGGGCCTGGAAACTCGAAACAATCTCAACGAGCGTTTGGAATTGCGTAATAACCTTCCTTGGAGCGAACAAACAGGCGCGGCAGCCCGCGGGGCGGAGTTACCTTTACCTTGATCTTATGCCAGCGGCCGTCGTTGTTGAAATCCACCGGTCTGTACCCGATCGAATACTGATGCCGCAGTTCGAGCGCAATCTGCTCAAAAATATCATCCATTTCAGCATTGCTTCTGGGGAAGAATGCTTTGCCGCCCGAGACGCTTGCCAGCTCATCGAGAATCCCCTGGCCTTCCATGCCCATCTGGCTGCCGGCATCGCTCCCACCCAGAATCCCCACACCATAAAGCGTCACGTCGGATTCTTTCAGCAGCCGGCGCAGCTCGTTAAAAGTGTAGCGGGAATTGTTATCTTGACCGTCGCTAATCAACAAAAGCGCTCGTTTTGGATGAGTGCCACGTTGGACCTTCTCAACGCCGAGATAGCAGGCATCGTACAGGGCTGTATTGTTCCTGGTTTGCACAAAGGTGAGCTTGTCCAGCACCGCATTTCCATCCCGGGTCTTGTCCAGCAGCAATTGTGCCCTGGAATTGAAGGCGATTAGGAAGTATTCATCAGAGTTATGACTGGTTTGGATAAACTTCGACAGTGCGTCGCGCGCGCGCTTAATCTTATCGCCACTCATCGATCCTGACACGTCAAAAATCACGCCTACTGAAACTGGTGCATCATCGTCACTAAAGAAGGTTATTTCCTGCGGTTTCTTCTCATCGAGCACCGTAAAAGCGTTCTTGCCCAGCCCGGAAACGTAGCGCCCGTAGGTATCCGTCACCGTAACGGTAAAGGTAATCAGGTCGGTGTTGGTGATAACCACACCCTTGTCCATCTCGTTCGAGGATTTTTCCTGACCGGAAGATGAGGAAGGAACTCTGGAGGGTGTCGGCTGGCCCGCTGGCTTGCCGGCGTTGTCGCTGTTTGTCTTCTGAGGAGTCCTGTCTTGCGATCGCGCCGCGTGTGGTGAATTTGAAATGAAGAAAAGAACTACCAGACAGGAGATGGCGGCACTGAAAACGCGTCCAGGAGGTAAGTGCATTTGACCCTCGTGATCCTCGCAAGCGTTACGGGCTCAATTGTAGCTGTCAGAAACAGGACTGAAAACACAGATGCGGGAGACGGAAGCCGTGATGTCCGAAGATCGAAATTTTTAATTTCTAACTGTGGACCTTACGTGGGGAAACGCCGGACGCTACTTCCATTCCAGTTCTGGTAGCTAGAAGTCATTGTAGGACAGGGTGTCAGCCTGGGTAAAGTGGAAACGGCAGAGTTTTGCCGGAAGCTTCAATCTGAGGTCTAAAGGAACTTTCCGGCTGCGTGGTCGTGTACCTTAACGTCGTTTGTGTGGTGGACAAGCGTCCAAAATCACTCATCACAGAGACAAAGTGTGGCCTTCGGCTGCAACCAAATAGCACGGTGGCTCCGGAGGTGCGGAATGTTTATAGATACCTAAATGAATTCCCCACTCGCGCTCCAGAGGAGCGCAATGTTTCTTTGGCAATGAATATGGCGTATCGGCTGCGTTTCGCTCCTCCGGAGCGAGGAAAGGCTTTTGGAGACTGCATTCTATAAACATTACTTCCCCTAGGGGACGACGGAGTTGGTTAGAAAAACTTGTCAGGAAAACAAGAAGTTGAAGGTTTGTTTTACATAGATGACACGGAGATGGCCCAGAGAGTTTGAGAAGACACCACCCGGGGGAATCCCGGCTTCGGCGGAGACTGAGTTGCGCATGCTATACTTTCCGCTGATTTGAGCCCAGGAACCATAACGAATGGCTGAATTTATTTGCCGATTAGGAACACCGGCAGGCGAGGTCGTCACGCGCACGGTGGAAGCTCCAGGCGTCACCGAAGCGCGCGCGCGTTTGGAACGTGAGGGTTTCCGCGTCTTCAATGTGACGCCCCCGAAAACAAGCGGAGTGACTGCGCTAACTCGGCTGGGCGGTCGAGGCGGCCAACCCAAGGTAAAAGCTAACGATTTTCTCCTTTTCAACCAGCAATTGGCGGCGCTGGTACGCGCCGGTATCCCCATTCTTCAAGGCATCTCTATGTTGCGTAAGCGCGCGGCGTCGGCGCGTTTGCGGGCCGTCCTCGGAGACGTTGAAGATCAAATACGCGGCGGGGCGGCACTTTCGCAGGCTTTTGCGTCCCAGGGAAGTATCTTTCCAAGAATCTATACCGCCTCGATCCTGGCGGGCGAGCGTTCGGGTGCGCTGGATGAGGTCTTGCTTCGTTACGTAACCTACATGCGCCGGAACGTGGCGTTGCGTCGCAAGATTAGAGGCGCCCTCGCATACCCACTGTTCCTGCTTTTCGCATCGGGCTGCATGGTGACCTTTTTGACTGTCTACGTTGTGCCCCGGATGTCCGATCTTTTCTCAGGCTTTGGCACTCAACTTCCCGTGGTTACGGAGATCGTACTGGGAATTTCCAGATGGTTGTCGGCTAACGTTATCTGGTTTGGACCATTATTCATTGGAGGCGCTATCGCGCTATTTCTCTGGTCACGCACGGAGCAGGGGCGTTTGAGGGTCGATGCGTTCATTTTGAGACTGCCTCTCGCAGGTAACCTTGTGATTCAGCTGTCAATCGCTCAAGCGACGCGCTCGTTGGCCACTCTGCTCGCCGGTGGTATTACGCTGGTCGAGTCGTGGGAGATCGCGGCCGAGTCGATTACAAATCGCGAGTTACGACGACGCAGTTCGGCAATCCTGCCAATGATTCGCGAGGGTCGTTCTTTTACGGAGAGTCTGGAACACGCCAAATGGGTGCCCCTGCTTGCGGTTGATATGGTGGGGATCGGCGAACGTTCCGGCAGTTTGCGGGAGATGCTTGACGAGGTGGCGGTATTTTATGACGCCGAATCGGAGGTTCGGCTGGAGCAGTTGACGACCACGCTTGAGCCTGCGATTCTTGTGGTTATGGGAGGAATCGTAGTTACCATTCTCCTGGCCATCTACCTTCCAATTATTCAGTCAATCTCCCAGGGAGCGGGAGTCACCGGACGCCACTGAGCCAGTTTTTGGGAAGGCGGCACCCCGGTTCAACTTAGGGACCGGCAAAAACGAATGAAAGAGTTAACCGAGAATCCTGCAGCCACTCCGCCTTCGCGGTCGGGGTTGAATTCTGAGGCAAAACTCGCCGTCGACGTAAACGGAGGAGATAGCCACGAACCCCCGGAGGTGCGGGCGGCGAAGGACCTTGCGCGGCGCTATCGCCTGACCTTTGTCGATTTGCTTCCAACGGACCAGGAATCCCCGACTGATTTCAACCTCTTTAATGAGATACCCGTAGATCTAATGGTGCGCCACCAGTTTCTACCGCTTCGGCGCGATGAAAAGGGATTGCACATAGCAATGGCGGATCCGACCGACTTGGATCGCCTGGATGAACTTCAGAGCGCATTGAAGTCTCGCATTGTTCCCTATGTTGCTACCGCGGGAGCCATTGAGGTCATACTTCGCCGCGGCGACGCTACACAACGCGTTTTGCAGGAAGCAGCGTCCGGCTTCCGCATCTCGCTGGTAAGAGAAACGGAATCAGGCGAAGAGGTCCTTGATCTCGACCGTCTGGCGACTGACTCCGAGATGTCGCCGATCATAAAACTCGTCGATTCCATAATCTACAATGCGATGGAGTCGCGAGCTTCTGATATTCATATCGAGACGCGCGATACTGAGGTGCAGGTCAAGTATCGAATTGACGGAGCGCTCTACGCCAAAGTTGATCCAATTGACCTGGCCTTTCATCAAACATTGATCTCACGCATAAAGGTCATGTCGGAGCTGGACATTGCTGAGCGCCGCGTGCCGCAGGACGGACGTTTTCGCGTTCGTTATAAAGGCCGCAATGTCGATTTCCGCGTTTCGATTATGCCCACGATTCACGGTGAAGACGCGGTGATTCGTATTCTGGACAAGGAGCAGATAAACGAGGAATTTCGTAACCTGAACCTGAACGTGGTCGGGTTTGCCGAAGATGACCTGAGAAAGTTTCGCCACTACATCGCCGAACCTTACGGTATGGTGCTGGTCACTGGTCCGACGGGTTCCGGTAAGACTACTACGCTCTATGCGGCGCTCAATGAGATTCGAAATGAAGAAGACAAGATCGTCACGATCGAAGATCCAGTTGAATACCAGTTGCACGGAATCACCCAGATTCCCGTGAACGAAAAGAAGGGTCTCACATTCGATCGAGGCCTGCGTTCAATTTTGCGCCACGATCCCGACAAGATCATGATCGGTGAAATCCGTGACACGGAAACCGCGCAAATTGCTATCCAGTCAGCGCTGACCGGTCACCTCGTCTTCACCACAGTACACGCTAACAACGTCATCGACGTCATCGGGCGTTTCCTCAACATGGGCGTCGAACCTTACAACTTTGTTTCCTGCCTGAACTGCGTATTGGCTCAGCGTTTGATTCGTATGCTATGTCCTTATTGTAAGCGTCAATACCACGCCAAAGATCAGGAGCTGGTCGAGTCGGGACTTCGGCCGGAAGAGCACCGCGACACGCCTTTTTACCTCAATGTAGGTTGCGATGCCTGCAACCACACCGGCTATCGCGGCCGCACCGCTATTCATGAGTTGCTTGATCTCTCCGACAACATTCGCGAGATGATCGTTGAACGCCGGCCAGGCTCTGAGGTTCGCCGGTCGGCCGAGGCGGAAGGACTGACCAGTTTGCGTGAGTCAGCGCTGAAGAAAGTGTTCGCCGGCGTATCAACACTGCATGAGATTAACCGGGTGACCTTTGTTGAGGAGGTCAGTACGGATCATTAACAGTTCAGGGTTTCAGCCAGGCTGGCGTCAGGAAGCCCTCAGCTAAGCTCGTCCTCCAAAATTAGCGGCCGTTTTAAGGAACTGTTCTTTTTAAATTGCGTGTAAGCAAAAGAATCGGCAGGAGTTGCATCTTAGCCTCCTGAAACGGCATTATTAGTCCACGTTATCCGGTCCCTTCGACCGTTCACTTCCAACCGAGAGATGTTATGAGAATCAAGAAAGAAACGCGCATTTTTGTTTCGCTGCTACTCACCTTTTGTCTGCTGGCCTTGCCTGCGACGGCTTTCGCCAAGAAGGGTGACAAACACTTCAACGCGGGACTTAGCTACGAAAACGCTCAGCAATGGGAAAAAGCCGCCCAGGAGTACACGCTGGCCGTTGCAGCTGATCCCTCGAATCTGGAGTATCAACTCCATTTTCGCCGGGCGAGTTTCAACGCTTCCCAGTCGTACATGCAGCAAGGACGCTCGCTGGCAGAACAGCGGGATTTCGTTGGCGCTTATAACGCATTTCGGCAAGCGTACGGGTTCGACCCGGTCAACGAGCTGGCAGTCTCAGAGATGGAGCGAATGCTGCGACTCCAGGGTGTGAAGGAAGGAACCAACGGGACTAGCGAAAACGGAGCGAAGAACACGGACCAGGGAACCCTGGGTACGGGAACTCCGCCAGAACCCCCTTTGCCACCGGCACGAACCGAACAACTGCGAGTCATTAGTTACAGCGGCGATTTAAAAGCCTTCATCCGCAGCCTCGCAGAGCAACTCAACCTGAATGTTATTTTTGATCGGCAGTCGTTTGTTCAACCGAGAAACATCGACATCAACCTGCGCGACGTAACTACGTCTCAAGCACTCGACTACGTCTTTCTCCAGGAAAGTCTGTTTTTCCAGAAGCTAAGCAGGCGAACTATTCTGGTCGCAGATCAGACGCGCCGGCCCCAATATCAACAACTCGTATTGCGCACCTTCTTTCTCGCCAACAGTGATCCTGAGAAAGCCAAGACCCTGGTGGGCCAAGCCATACCGCCATCGGTGGGCAGGCCGCAAACGATTGTTGTCGCTGACAAAGATACTAACAGTTTGACTATTCGCGACACCGCGGAAAATGTTCGCTTGATCGGCGAATTGCTTCAGAGCATCGACAAGGATCGCGCGGAAGTTGTGATGGACGTTAACATCTACGAAGTCACGAAATCAAACTTTCTGCAGTTTGGTAACCAGGTGGGAACGCCCGGCACAAATGGAACATTTAATCTTGGCGGCTCAACCGGCGTGAGCATTCTTAGCGATAACGGTACCGTGCGATCAGGCAACGGCACTTTTGATCGTGGCGTCAATCTAACCGGCATTGCCGGCGGTGTGCCAACAGCACTGGCTGCCGCCTTTGTGCTGCCGCCGTCGGTCCTGACGGCTTTCTTCAGCAAGAACAACACGAAGCTCGTTGCTTCAACGCAGGTCCACGCTTTCAACGGCGAAGAATCAACCGCACGCATCGGACAACGTGTTCCCGTACAAACTGCCCAGGCTTTCCCCTTTGGCGTTCAGACTGGATCAACGGCTCCCACAACGGGACAACCTTTTGGGACTGGGGGTTTTCCGGTGATCAACTACGAACCCACAGGATTGACCTTAAAGTTTACGCCGCAAGTTTTTCCCAATCAGGACGTCCAGGTGAAGATGTCGATTGAATCCAAGGATGTACTCGGTGCAAGTACGTTGACGCCGACCTTCACCGAACGAACGATTACCGGAACCGCACGCGTGCAGAATAATCGCACGATGATGCTGGCCAGCGTGGCTCAGGACATTAACGCTGTCGGACGTCAGGGACTGCCCATACTAGGCTTGATTCCCGTCTTCGGACGATTCTTTTCATCACCAACTAACGACAATCGCCGGATAGACATCGTCATTGCAGTCACACCGCGCGTTTTGCGAGCACCGGCGGTTACACCGCGCGACGAGGAGATGCGTCCCAGCGGAACCTTACAATCGCCAACAACGGGCTCACTAGAAGCAATGCTGCGCGAGGCGGATCGCGAGGACCAACTGGCCGAATGGCGCTTGCAACAAAAGAACGCGGCGGCTAAGGCGAGCGAGGCTACTGCATCTGCTGGTGCTCCTGCTAACAATGCTCCCGCAAACGCAACAAACGGGGCGGTCGCGCAAACTTCGCCGGCACCAACTATCAACTCAGCGTCTACGACGCCGGCAGCTACCGGCGCGCCTGGCGGTGACACTGTCGCCCAAAATTCGAGTACCTCAACCCCATCTGCTGTTCAGCAGAACGCGAAGGCGCAGGCACCTGCTGAGGAGTTACCCGCATTCATACCGGCACCTAAGTCGCTAATAAGTAACACTGCAGCGACCGAAGTTGCAGCCGTGAATACGAATCTCAATGGAGATGCACGCGCTACACTTACGAGTCTTGCGAAGCCTATTCCGGCGGCAGTGGCTCCGATCACGAACAATGGCCGGAGCGCAGAAATAAGTCTGACTCCGGACAATCAGTCGATGAGGGTTGGCGAGTCGCGCCGGTTTGCACTTGATGTAAAGTCGGATGTGCCGTTGTCCCTGGGAATTGTAGCCCTTCGCTTTGATCCGAAAGTAGTGAAGGTGCGAGCAGTTTCATCAGGGGACGGCGGTAGTGGGGGTGCGAGTTTCACGCAGACAACCGACGCGTCGGGTGTTTGCCTAATTTCCATTACCAATCTTAGTGGCATGACCGGTCCAGGAACGCTGCTATTTATCGACGTAGAAGGAATCGGAGCTGGCGATGCCGGACTCCTCTTCGATAAGGACTCAATGCACTTGGTAGCCACGGACGCCAGGGATGTGGCGGTCAAGGTGGTGCCGGTTCAGGCCACGGTGAAGCAGTAAGAAAGTGATTTACCTGCAACGGCAAAGCTGGAATAGATCTGAACGCGGCGATGCGGTGATAGCGGCTAAGCTTCACGGTCGCCGCGTATCTATCTCACGCCACATTCACTCGTTACCCTTCCATAAGAAACCTGGATCCAGAAGCAACAAGTCCGGCTTCACGCTCATCGAGCTCGTTATCACGATTACCGTCTTGACGATTCTAACGATGGGTGTTGTGCCGTTGCTCAAACTTTCAGTAAAACGCCAAAAGGAACAGCAGCTCCACGATTCCCTGCGGCAGATCCGAATGGCCATTGACGAGTTTCATCGCGATACCGTCGGAATGAATTGCAGCGCAACCACGGTGACGGGGACTGGTGGAGCCCCACTGCCGACTGCGCCGCCCGATCCACGCAGCAAAGTAGTAATCTCGGATTGTACGATCTTCGGAGTCGATAATCCGGATCGATATCCTCCCGATTTGCAAACCCTGCTTGACGGGGTAAACGTGGTGCCTCGTGGAGGCGCGGGTGCAGCTGGCGGGCGCGGATTAGAAAGCACCGGAACCTCGACTACCGATACAGCAAGTGTGCTGGATAACCAACTCTCAACGCGGAAGAAAGTTTACCTGCGCAGCATTCCGATCGATCCGATGACCGGAAGAGCCGACTGGTGTGTGCGCTCTTGTTACGATCCACCCGACTCGGGTTGTTCGGAAGGGGCCGAGAATGTTTATGACGTTCACTCCAAGTCGGACGAAAAGGCTTTGAATGGAGATAAGTACAGTGACTGGTAAAGAACAGAAGGCAGTAGGCAGAAAGCAGAAAGCAGAAAAAGCGCGTTCGCGAATGCTGTCGTCTGCTGGCTGCCGTCTGCCGAGTGGTTTTACGCTGCTCGAGCTAATGATTGTGATCACAGTTGTCATTATTCTCGCAGCAGTCGCGCTGCCGCAGTATCAGAAGGTAATAATGGCAACGCGCGAAGCGGTCCTGCGTGACGATCTTTTCAAGCTGCGGTCGCTGCTCGACCAATTTGCGGCTGACAAACAAAAACTGCCGCAGTCGTTGGATGAGCTTGTCTCTGAAGGCTACATGCGAGAAATACCAAAAGATCCGATCACCGGGCAGGCTGATTGGGCGGTCACTACCGGTGATGATGTAAATTCCTCGTCAGGAGAAACTGGCGTTACCGATGTTCATAGCGCCTCTCAGGACACTTCCACGGAAGGAACGCCTTACTCTCAGTGGTAGGAAAATTTCGAATTTCGAATTTCGAATTTATCGCTTTGAAACCCAGCATTTGTTCACCGAGGCAACTCAGGAGTTGAACTAAATAAAAATTCGAAATCCGAAATTCTAAATCCGAAATTCTTTGTGCCTAATCCTCTTTCCAAGCTGATACATCCCTGGTACCCATCAACTGCGATTGGTTTTGAAAAACGACTGGCAACGATGGTTCAACTGGAGCGTGGCCGCGGGGGTAGCTCCACGTTGCGACGGGCTGCGACGGTTGCTCTGTCGGAATCTCTGATTAATCCCAGCTTCGATGAACAAAACATTTCCGATCCCACAGAATTAACGGCAGCCCTAAAAGACCTTGCGACCAGCGCCGGCCTACTCCAGCAGAAGCGATGGTCAGTGGCTTTGCCGGATAGTGCCTCTCGAACTTTAATCGTCACTTTGGAATCGCAACCAGCTTCGAACGCCGAGCTTGAAGAAGTATTGACGTGGAAAATGGAACGCGGTTTCGGTACTTCGGTTGAAGAGCTTTCGATTGCTCGAGAACGTCTGCCCGCCGACGCTCAGGGGAGGGATCGCTATCTCCTCGTCGCCACTCGCTCCTCCATCCTTGATGAGTACGAAAGCGTTCTCAAGCCTCTGGGCTGGCGTGCCGGCTTGATCGTTCCGCGTCACATTGGCGAAGGTCAATGGTTGACAATGAACGGATCGGTTGGGGATGCCCTACTGCTCAGCTCCTCGGCGAACGGTTTCACGGCGGTGGTGTTTCGCGGTAAACAGCCACTCATAATCCGCAGCATCACTTGTGAGCCCCATGAGTGTGAAGACGAGCTATATCGAATTCTGCTTTTCTATCGCGACCGCCGCGGTGGCGAGGCGGCGAAAGGGCAGGAGCTGTCGCGCGTGCTCGTTGTCGGAGAGTTGTTAGACAAGAATCGCGTTTGCGCTATTGTAAATGAAACGCTCGACTCCGACTTGCGCTCGCTTAGCGCAGCAGACGTCGGGCTACAGCTGACTACGCGCGAATTAAGTTTCGACGCCATTGCCGCCCCGGCGGGTTTGGCAACTTTATCCTGGCAATAAGACGCTTAAAGTCTGGAATCTGGCGTCTCAATGGTTTTAATCGTCCGTTTAGAAAGCGCACTTGTCCGCCGCCGCGGGGTAGAGCTCAAGTGCCCCCTCTAGACGGGTGTCTGGATGATTTAGTCGTCCCTTCATGGTGGGGACTTGTCCGGCTCTCCGCGCGGGGGCACAAGTGCCCTCTCTAAACGGGTCACGCTGGGGCGGCTTTGAAACATCTTTCCTTTCTCAAACGTAATACCAAGG
>DATBRN010000242.1:0-3879 GCA_036560225.1 Pyrinomonadaceae bacterium
TTGTTTGGAGTTTCACCGACGGATGCGGCCACGTTCGGACTGGTGGCGGTCGCATTGTTAGTCGTCGCACTGCTCGCATGTTACATCCCGGCGCGACGTGCGACTAAAGTCGATCCGTTGGTGGCACTCCGATATGAGTGATTCCCGATCTGAGATCTCAAATCTGAGATCTCAGATGAAAAACAATGAACGAGGCCCGAAACGCAACGCAAAAAGGCAATTGCAAACCTGAGAGGATGAGATGGAAAACCTCCTGAGAGACATTCGCTACGGCGTTAGAAGCTTGTTGAAGCGACCCGGCTTTACGGCCACGGCAGTCATTACACTAGCGCTGGGCATTGGCGCGAATACAGCGATTTTCAGTGTGGTCAATGCTGTCCTGCTGCGCAGATTACCTTACGCTGAGTCAGAGCGGATCTTCGTTCCCTGGGGCAGCCGGAGCGATATGCAGGATCGGACCAACGTTTCGTACCCCGACTTTGCTGACTGGCAGGCGCAGACAAAGACGCTTGAATACGTCGCGGCCTACAACTCGTCGGGCACACTGCTGCGTCAGGGCGACGCGGACCCGGAGCTCATATCCGGGGCAGCCGTCTCAGCCGATCTCTTCCCGTTATTAAAGGTAAATCCTGTATTGGGCCGTCCCTTTACGCGCGCCGAGGATCAAGCCAATGCGCCTCCTGTCATTGTGCTGGGCCATGACCTCTGGCAGCGTCGCTTCAACGCCGATGCAAACATCGTCGGCAAGCAGATCAAGCTCGCAAGCAGTAGTGCAACTGTTTTAGGCGTGCTGCCAGAAGGTTTCCGGTTTCCGGCACAGGCGACAAAGACTGAGTTCTTAAGGCCGCTGGCGTCGACAATCGGTGAACGGACTCAGCGAAGGAATAGTTACTCATTGCGCGTCGTAGCCCGTCTCAAGCCGGGCGTGACACCGGAAGCTGCCGGATCTGAGATGCGGGCCATCGGCGCTCAAATTGAACAGCAATACCCAGATGAAGGGTTTCGCTTAGGCAATCGACTGATTTCTCTGCACGAAGCGATAACCAGGGGCTCAAGAACACCGCTATTAGTCCTATTGGGCGCGGTCGGTTTCGTGTTGCTCATCGCCTGCGCCAACGTTGCCAATCTATTGCTTGCCCGGTCTGCCTCGCGTCACAGGGAGATGGCGATCCGCGCCGCACTTGGCGCCGGCCGGCAACGTGTTATTCGACAACTCTTGACCGAGAGCTTATTGCTTTCGTTTATCGGCGGTGCGCTGGGCTTGCTCATCGCGTGGTGGGGCGTCCACTTTCTGCTTGCCGCCAGTCCGTTGGACATTCCTCGTTTGAAGGACGCGGGGTTAGATACGAACGTGCTGGCTTTCACGGTCGTTGTCTCGATCTTGACCGGTTTGATTTTTGGTCTGGCTCCGGCGTTACAAGCGAGCCGGGCGGACCTTCACGACGCACTAAAAGAGGGAGCGCGGAGTGCAGGAAGCAGTGCGGTGCGCAATCGGGTACGTGCGTTACTGGTCGTAGTGGAAGTCGCACTCTCGCTTGTGCTGCTGGTTGGCGCCGGTTTGCTTGGCAAGAGTTTCCTGCTACTTAGTGAAGTTAATCCGGGTTTTGAACCAGAGAAAGTTTTGACCACCGACGTCTCGCTGGCTAAAGCTAAATACCCGAAGCCTGAACAACAGCAAGCAGGTTTTGCGGAAATCATCAAACGTGCCGCCGCTATTCCGGGCGTCGAAGCGGCGGCGGTCATCTATCCGTTGCCCTTAGGCGGCGACAGCAACTCGGGCACCTTCATCATCGCCGGTCGTCCAGCGGTCAGGCCTGAAGATAAGCCTACCTCGAATCATCGAACGATCAGCCCAGATTACTTCCGCTCGCTCCACATTCCACTTTCCCGAGGTCGCTTCTTTGACGAGCGCGACACCGCACAAGCAGCGCCTGTCATCATCGTCAACGAGACCTTTGCCCGCCGCTACTTCCCGGGTACAGAGGCGCTGGGCCAACACATCACTATAGAGGGTGAGCGTGGAGACAAAGAGTTGCCCCCACCGCGCGAGATCGTCGGCATCGTTGGAGACGTTCGACATGAGGGTCTTGATACGGAGTCAGGCCCGGAATATTACGTTCCCTACACGCAGGCGCCGGAGGCTTTCATGAGCCTGGTCGTGCGGTCTTCGAGCGCCAACCCCGCTTCGTTGGCTGCCAGCGTACGCGATGTCATCAAGCAGATCGACAAAGACCAATATCTCCCCGCAATTCAACCGATGACGAAGTTGGTTGCCGAGTCGGTTGCGCGACGACGTTTCAACACAATGCTTACAGGCCTGTTTGCTGTGGTGGCGTTACTGCTGGCGTCGATCGGTATCTTCGGCGTGTTGAACTACTCGGTCGCGCAACGGACACAGGAGATCGGGTTACGAGTGGCTTTGGGTGCTCAAACCCAAGACGTGTTGCGTCTGGTGTTGGGTCAGGGGGTGCGACTGATTCTCGCTGGTGTTGCCATCGGGCTCGCCGCTTCTTTCGCGCTGACGCGCGTGCTTGCAGGCATGCTCTTCAGTGTGACCCCGACTGATCCAATGACTTTCGTCGCAGTTTCTTTTTTCCTAGCCGGTGTCGCGCTGCTTGCCTGCTACATCCCGGCGCGACGCGCGACGAAGGTCGATCCATTGGTGGCGCTCCGATACGAATGATTAACAATTTCAGATTGCGGATTTCGGATTGCGGCAAGAACTAAGAAGAAGAGCGAGGCTGAAATGGAAAACCTCCTGAGAGACATTCGCTACGGCTTTCGAAGTTTGTTGAAGAGGCCGGGATTTACGGTCATCGCGATCGTTACGCTCGGACTCGGCATTGGCGCCAACACGGCGATCTTCAGCCTTGTGAACACCGTCCTGCTCCGGCCGCTCCCCGTCTCACATCCGGAACAACTCGTCGAGGTTTACGGCACCTTTCACAACGGCGCGGACTACACGATCCAGTCGTATCTCAACTACAAGGACTATCGCGACCGCAATGACGTGTTCTCAGGTTTGATTGCTTACCGGTTTGCTCCCATGAGTATGAGTCATGAGAGTCGCAACGAACGCGTTTGGGGTTACCTCGTTTCCGGCAATTACTTTGACGTGCTCGGCGTCCAACCATTTCTCGGGCGTTATTTCGCGCCTGAAGAAGACAAGACTCCAGGCGCAAACCCAGTCGCCGTGATCAGCTATGGCTGCTGGCAAAAACGGTTTGCTTCTGATCCGGTTATAGCCGGCAAGTCTGTGTCTCTTAACGGCCACGTGTTCACGGTTATCGGCGTAGCTGCAAAGGGTTTTTTTGGAACGGAAGTCGCCTACGCGCCCGAGCTCTTCGTGCCCATGATGATGGCCCACGAGGTTGAGCCCGGTAGCAACTGGCTAGACTCTCGCGACAGCGACAACATTTTCGTCGTGGGCCGTCTCAAGCCGGGCGTTAATTCGGCGCAGGCTGAAAGCGAGCTAAAAGCGATTACCCTTCAGCTCGGCAAAGAATATCCAGATGAAAATGAAGGACGCGGTGTCCGACTTTTGACGCCCGGCCTGTTTATTCCGGACATTCGCAACTCAGTTGTTAGTTTCAGCGGCGTACTGATGGGAGTTGTCGGACTGGTATTGCTGCTCGCTTGCGTCAATCTGGCGAACCTGCTGCTGGCGCGCGCAACCGATCGGCGCAAAGAACTAGCTATTCGCCTCTCGCTGGGTGCAGGCCGCTCCCGCATCGTGCGGCAACTGGTAACGGAAAGTCTGCTTCTCTCGCTTGCTGGAGGTTTGGTCGGACTATTGTTGGCAGCTTGGATCAATGACCTGGTCGCTTCGATCAAGTTACCAACTGATATCGCTCTGGTGTTCGATCTGCATTTGGACTG
>DATBRN010000243.1:0-7590 GCA_036560225.1 Pyrinomonadaceae bacterium
AGCCCTTCAGCAGTGGCTCCAGCGCTTTCACCAGTTCCTTGAACTTCTCTCGCACGCCCATAATTCTATCTGCACGCCCTCCTAACAACCGCGAGAGGTAGACCTCCTTTTCTCAGGATGGCGTCCTTAGCACGCTGAAGGAAGGAGAGTAATACAAAGCGCGATCCTCGATAAGGTAATGATTGTTCCCGGCAAGCAGCGCTTGGAATGGAAGATTCCACAGAAAGCCGTCTGGAATAATACCGATAGTCTTCACGCCTTTCAGTTGTTGGTCGGCAGGTCCAATTATCAATTCATACGGGAACAATCTTCCTCGATGAAATTGGCGAAATGTCAACCGGCTGCCAAGTCAAACTACTCCGCGTGCTCCAAGAGAGTGCCTTCCGACCAGTTGGCGGACATGTGGAGACTTCCGTCGATGTTCGCGTTATTGCGGCGACGAATCGCGACTTGGCTCATGAGATGTCAGCCGGCCGGTTTCGCGATGACCTCTATTACCGAATTGCCGTATTGACGATAAGCACTCCGGCTTTGCGTAAGCGACCGTCAGATATACCGATCCTGATTGAGCACTTCTTACGAGAGGCTCAAAATAAGTTAACGCGAACTCGCAAGCATAAGATCGACCCGGATGCCATCACCGCTCTTTCCGCCTATTCTTGGCCCGGCAATGTGCGCCAACTGCGCCATGTCCTGGAAAGGTTAGTTGCCACGGCGGCAGAGGGGGAGACAATTACTGCAGACGACATTTACAAAGCCTTACCTGCAGCGACCGTGACCGGAGCTACGTCACAAGTACCGATTGTGTTTCACGACAGTGAGTCGCTCGATGGTAGTGGTACATTTTGAAATCTATCAGGATGAATAGTGGCACGTTAGTTGTTCTTCAAAGCGTTGTATCCGGGAATTATTTCACCCAAACGACGCTCCCTATAAGTGCGGAGTGCCTGAACGATCTCGTTTAACTCGGCATCGCCTTCATAGCTCACCATTCCAGTTATGTGATGCTCGATAACCGTTATCGCTTGGTCGAATGGAAGTACATCTAAGGTCTGTTTCAACTGTTCACTCATTTCGTTGTAAAAAATGTTGTTTTGATTTCCCATCGTATTTTTATCCTTTTGTGTTATTAGCTGCTTCTTTAAGTGTGTGGCGTATCCATCCTGATAGAGTCTTGTGTTCGCTGGCGCTCGCCGCTCGTAAAAATTGCTTAAGATCGTCGTGAGTAATTCTAACCGGCATAATTCGGCCTTTAGCATGTCCCTTTGGTAATTTCGGCCTTCCGAGTTTCTTAGCTTTCGGCATTGGTTTGTTGCTCCCTGTAATCGCTTGCGATAGATACCTGGACAGCTTTGCGCGGCGTTATGGCTGGCGGTAGATGTAAGACCGTCACATGACGTCTAGGATTACTTGGATCGTCAGTATCGTGCGACCACGCATAGACGCGGGAGGCGGTCGGATGATCAAGCAAATCGAAAACCTCAACCTCGCCTTCCCAGACCGTTTGACCGTTGAAAGTTTCCACAACAGGCACGGTTTCAACGTGCGTGGTTTCTGCTCCATGCAGCTTTCGGATCACGTCTTGTAATTCCTCGATGTAGTTCACAATGAAGCCTCGATTAAATCTCCAACTGTCCAGAAACTACGCTCAACCCCAGCGGCCATTGCTGGCGTCATCTTTAGCGAGCCATGCGAGCGCACAAGATTGTAGTAGGCGAAGTGAAGGGCAACGGCAGCTTCAAAGCTTTCCAGCTTCTTGCTGAAAGCGCAAGTGAGACGCGCTAACCGTTTCATGTGAAGGCGAGTAGTCCCGTTCAATCTCTCAATATGGCTTGTAGAAACCAAGTCCATATCGGGATGGCCTACTACATGCTGCTTCTCGCTGAAAACTATCTCAGGGGCACTATAGCGGCGTTCCTGATGATGGTGGCCCGTATCGTTGCCGTAGTTCTTAATGATCATTCCGTAGTCAACTTCGCTGCCGAAAGCATTCTCAACCGCTTCGACATAAGCACGTAGACCATCGGTAGAAATCTGAGGGCGATTCTTAATCCGTGAAGCTACATCGCTAACAAAAGCATTGGCTGTAAAGTGATTGCGCTTGCCTACCTTGAACGCGGGAACGAGTTTGGTTTCGGAATCGAGCGCGCAGAATGTCCAAACGTCGCCAAGCGTCGGGTCTTCGGTCGGCATCCGGTGTTTTTCTTTCTTACCGATGAAGCCCCAAATCTCGTCAAATTGCAGATAGTGGCACGTCAAATCGCGCATCTTGGCATCAAGCAAACGGGCGCATCCTTGCCCAACGCGCAAGCCCAGATTCATGATCGTAGTGCGGTGAATACCGGTTATTCGGGTTACCGCTCTCAGGCTTGAACCTTCAGCCAAAGCCGCGATTATCGCTATCTGCTTGTCTTTTGGTAGGACGTTTGCCATTGCGTTTATCTCCTTAACTGGAGATAATGTAATACAGATTCTACTTGTTGTCAACTGTTTTTGTGTTACATTTATTGCCGCCCCAATAAAGGTCTAAACCATGCCAGAAAAAGACCAAGCAGAGAGCGAGACCAAGAAACCCAAAAAGAATGATCGCAATCCCCTTCGTGCCGCCAAGTTGTTGTTTACGCGCCTGCCAATAGGTTTGCGGCGCATTACTGTTAGTGGTCTGATCGGGTTTCTGATCATAGTCGGTATTGCTGTCTTGCATCCTAGCCTTAACGAACGCTGGAAATTTGGCGCGGATATGACGCTGCAATTGCTGATACTTTTGGCTATTGCTGTCCAAGCCTATATCTACAGTGGGCAGTGGGAAGCCATGCAAGCGCAGGAACAGCACATGCGGGCGCAAGTCAAGATATTGAAAGAAACTCTGGTCGAAACTAAACGTATTTTCGATCTTACTGAACGCCCAATTATTGTGGTAACCGACTGCGATATTAAGGGGGGACTTGCGCCTAACCGTCCGTTGAGGCCAATAGTAACGTTCGTTAATAAAGGTCGTACCGCAGCCCAAAGGTTTAGAGTCACCGTGGAGATTGCCGCTAAGCCGACATATATTTGGTGGTTCGGGTTCGGTGATACAGGCAAGGTTCCTGAAGGGGATTACTTTTTGCCCGCCGGAGATCCAATGCTGCTCGTGGGAGCACCAGCGGATGCGGTCACTATTGACGCAGATTTTTACAAGCGCGTCGCCGAGGGCAAAGAAGAGTTTGTCGTTCACGGCAACGGAAGTTATGAGGACCTGGCGGGACGAGAGTATCCGATTGAATATGCCTTCCAGTTTCACGCTGACGGAGGGTTTGCTCACTATCGAATACGCAAGAAGGGAGAAACCGAAGAGAACGAAAAAGAAAATCCAAATTAGGGCACTACCCCCTCCCAGCAGTCCTTGATTCCAAACTGTACCACTACCCGCTCGATGATTTCCTTGATCGAACTATGCTTGGTCTTTATGATCAATTGATAGCCAAGACCGGAAGCCATTCTCAGGCTGCCCGGCTTCTGCACACGGATCGGGTCTCTCTTTATCAGCGAGTTGAGCGCGCGAGGCGACGCATTCTGAGCGGCACTATATGATATGAAGGAGACGACAATAACTAGGCGGGTTGTTTACCGTCTTTTAGTCGTCTTGTAGTAGTCCTTACAACTGCAGAAAGAATCAACGTCACTAAGCCCATCAATGCTTCTGAAACAATTATCAACCCTCCCCACAATCCAAACAGATAGAACACTCCACCAAAAAGATGAATAAACATCATGATAATGAGAAAAGCGCCGCCTATCAAAATTAGGAAAAACCCCGAGCTCTTTCCTGCAATAGCATGCAAATAGGAACCAATACCTACGAGCAATCCTGGAAGAATGAAAAGCACCAAAGCATCCAACAGAACCCCGGAAGAAAAGTTTCTAAACGTCTCCGTGATTCCGAGTCGACAAAATGGCGCAGCTATCCCCAAGAGTAAGGTTGCGAAGCCACCGGCAAATTCTAGTTTTTTGGTGATAGTCATTTTCCTCCCGCTACGAGGTCACTATGCTTATCTTCTGAACCCACAGCTGTTGAAGGCGCTGTATTTCGGACTTGGAATCTACCGTGGATTCACGTAGCAGCGAATCCGATCTCGCTGCTCTCTCTTTACAGTCAACTTTCGTCGTTGTCAAAGCGCCTAGGCAAAACTCTATTGGTGGACAATATCCTCGGATCCTACGACGCGGGAGCGCCTAATGTGTTTCCAATAATCCAACGGGGATCTTCATGGCGCCGTCGCCCAGTTAATCGCGGCGTCAAACAGTGTCCACCCATTACCGTCGAGACCCTCAGCGGTCGTATCACTCATAAATAATCCTACGCGACGCGCCGGCGCCACCAACCCCGGCATCAACGCGCCGGTGTTGTATCCGAAGATAATGATTTTGGTCGAATCATTCTCCAGAGTTGCCACAGACGATGCGTTAGCATTCGGTTTCCCCCAACTGAAAATGCTTGACGTAGATACAGTCTGCGTCCCGCTCAAACCTCCTGCCAAAACGTGCGCCGGTAAAATAATCTTCACGTGCGTCTGTGCGGTCGTCGTGCCTGCATTGCTGTTTCCTGTTGGTGTCATACCCATATCAGCGAACGACAGCGATTCCCAAATTACCACTGGAACAGCAACAGTCCGGAATTTTGTGCTCAAGTTATTTGGAGCAACCGTTGAAGAGATCACGACAACCTTCCTGCCTGTCGCATCGCCACTGACTGACGACTTCGCGTCTTTCACGGTGACGGAGTAACCCATGTTTTGTAGGCGGGTCTTAATGGCTGTTTCACTTGTGTTTAGCGTGGTAGAGCCGGTAACAAAAAGTGCCGATGGCATAACCGTGATGTTGATAGGACTGGAGGTTCCGGTTGCCCCAACGTTGTCAGTGGCGACGGTGGTCAAGCCGTAGCTGCCCGCGGCAACATTGCTCCAAGTAAAGGTGTATGGAGGGTTGAGGTCTTCACCAATTTTCACAGAGTTTTTGAAGAATTCAACCTTGGTGATGAAACCGTCAGTATCCGAAGCGTTCGCGTTTATCGTGACGGATGCCGGCGCTACGAATGTAGATCCGTTTGCGGGCCCGGTTATACTTGGTGTTGGTGGGCTGTTAACCGTTACGTAAGCCGAATTGGAATTCGTTACCGCTCCCCTATTGTCCGTGGCTCTCGCCGTTACCGAGTAACCCCCGACACCAACATTGCTCCAGCTAAAACTGTACTGATTCGGGGACGTAAAGGAACCGGGGCCGATCATTCGTTGTGTTGTCGCTGCACCCAATGTTGCTGCGGTCTGACTTGTTAAGGCCGCTTGGATCGAAGCCATTTGAGAAGCGCGCTGCCCACTAGCACGCATGTTTCCGGCTTCCAATTGCCCGCCCGAGCGAATTACATCTGCTTGGTATCCAGCGTTGTATTGAGTTGCTTCAGCCTGTCGATTTATTGAGGCGGCGGCTTCGGCGCTGTACTTCTCGATTCCAGTGCCAACCATTGCTCCCATCCAACTCGAAGCGACCGTAGCAACAGACTCGTATATTCGACCGGACAAGAAATAGAGAGAAATGAATGGGGTGCCGGTTGTCGCTCAGGCGAGTGTCACCGACGTAAACCGGCAAGCGTGGACCGCCACCACTGCCATGCTGGTCCACCCAGCGGATCTCTACGTTGGGTTGAGGAGTGATCGCCTTTTTGTCCAGCAGAGCGAACCGCTCGTGATCCAGTCAATCGTCACCGATCTTGACGGTCAGGCAATCGTTAATCGCGAGATCAAGATGCGCGCCGTCCACCTTGATTGGCGGCAGCTCGCAGGCGAATGGAAACAAGTGAGGGCTGAGCCACAGGACTGCACTATCAAATCCGGCGAGGCCGAGCAGAAGTGCGCTTTCGTGACGCCCCAGGGTGGCACTTATCAAATCACTGCGACAATCCGTGACGATCGCGGACGAGCGAATCAAAGTACGCTGATCTTGTGGGTTGCCGGCGGCAAGCTGCCGCCAAAACGAGGCATTGACCAGGAGAAAGTTCAACTGATCCCGGATCGCCGCGAATACAAAGCTGGCGACATAGCTGAAGTGCTGGTACAGGCGCCTTTCTATCCGGCAGAAGCAGTCATGACTCTGCGTCGGTTGGGGGTTTTAGAGAGCCGGCGCTTTAGGATGGATGGGCCAACCCATACTCTGCGAGTGCCCATTCAGGAATCATGGACTCCGAACGTTCACGTTCAGGTTGATCTTATTGGCGCCGCTGATCGCGCCAGTGATGAGATTACTGGGACCGCGGACGTCCCGCCCGCACTCTCAGCGAAGAGGCCCGCGTTTGCCAGTGGCGAAATCAGTCTGACGATCCCGCCGTCAACGCGAAGGCTGACCATGGTCGCCACACCACGCTCTAAGACTCTTCTGCCGGGCGGACAGACAACTGTGGACGTCGAAGTGAAGGACGCAAATGGCAAACCGGTCGCAGATAGTGAAGTCGCCGTGGTAGTCGTCGACGAGTCAGTACTGGCCCTGGCCAATTACAAAATTGCAGATCCGGTTGCGGCTTTCTATTCCGAGCGTGAAGGCGGGGCCAACGATTATCATTCGCGGAAGGCCCTGGTGCTTGCCAGTCCAAAACGGCTGACGGAGGAACAGGAACAATTCATCCGTCAGTACTGGGCCCGCAATTCCAGCGCAAAGGAGCTCAACACGTCAGTTAACGAATTGGTGACGATACGTGCGATTACAGACCTGCCATTATCAAGCCGCAACATCGCCAACCTATTGTTACTAACACCCGGCATCACCGCGGCGGACGCCAGGAAACAAATCCGCTTGCGCGAAAACTTCAATGCCCTCGCTGCCTTTGCACCGTCAGTTCGCACCGCCGTCAACGGTCGCGCACGCGTGCGTGTGAAACTGCCCGACAATCTGACACGCTATCGCGTCATGGCAGTAGCAGTAGCGAGCGGAAAACAGTTTGGCTCCGGCGAGTCCGCCATCACAGCGCGGCTACCTCTGATGGCGCGACCTTCAGCGCCGCGCTTTCTGAATTTTGGCGATCGCTTTGAGTTGCCAATTGTCCTGCAGAACCAAACCAACACTCCGATTAGAGTGGACGTAGCGGTACGCGCAACGAATGCGCAATTGTTTACCGGGACCGCGGGCGTCTCGCCCGCTGCTGCTCAGGCACTCCAGTTCGTCTACAGCGGCCGCCAATGAACGAGCATGCGGGCGGGACGCCCGAGGTCCCTGTGAAAGCGCTCACCTCAGTCGGGCGGCGCGTGGTGGTGCCTGCGAATGATCGCGTGCGCGTTGAGTAACTGCGTCGAAGTCCGACAAACTTCAGTTTGTCGTTGTCTTGGGCACGAGCCTCGTCGCAGACGCGAAGCCTTCACTCTCTTCATTCGCGAGACATTCCCACTGAATGTCGCTGACGCAGTTGCTTTCGCTATGAGTCAGCCAGACGAAGGGGACGTGAACGCGATCGTAATCGTAGCGACCGATGTTATTGCCTCGACAACTTCGCGGCTCGGGTTTCGCTCTGCGTTTTTGCGAGAACAGTGAGAAACTAGAGCAATGGTGAGAAATGGCGGAAAGCGG
>DATBRN010000244.1:0-2981 GCA_036560225.1 Pyrinomonadaceae bacterium
CTTCTTTAAAGACGGTTCGTATCAACACGAACTGGAAGCGACCTTCAGGTTCTCCTCAGGCTGGAGGCCGTTAACGCATTGCTGCTTGCTTGGTTCTTCACAATTGCCCCGCAAGTCAGCACGAGTTTCGCTATTCCCGATTCGCCGGTAACTAAGATTCTTGCTCAATTGAGTTTTGGCGTGTTAAGTTCCGATTGTCTGGTACGGGGCCGCTCCTTTGACGTACAGCGATGGCAACAGTCTACTCAAAATCAATAATCACGCTCGTCGCCATCGCTTCTCTTTTGTTGAGCGGCGTCTCCTGCCGCGTCATCACCACCAATAGCGAGTTCTACGGCAGCACCACTCCACCAAAGCGCAACATCCTCCGTTATGTGACCGGCGATGAGCCCGAATCGCTCGATCCCCAGGGAACCACCGGCCAGCCTGAGGGGCGCATTTTCATGGCCCTGTACGAGGGCCTGGTTGAATACCATCCCAAGACGATGGAGCCCATTCCTGCGATCGCCGAGCGCTGGCACGTAAATAATGACTCTTCGGAATTCGTCTTTCACCTGCGCCGGAATGCGCGCTGGTCCAACGGCGATGGGATCACCGCCAACGATTTTGTTTACAGCTTTCGGCGTGGCCTGGCCCCGGAAACGGCGTCACGCAACGCTAACCTTGCCAGTTATATAAAATATGCGCCGGCCTTTAATTCCGGGGGCGTCTTCATCAAAGATCCCGGGACCAATCAGTTTCTGCTTGAAAAGGACTTCGCTGACGCAACCACGCCAGCCCACACCGAACCGCTCAGCCAAACGTCTCTGAAGAGTCCGGGAGATGAGTACCAGCCTACCACTGACGAGGCCACCAGCGTTCCGGACACTCCCTTCCATCAATTGATGCATTCGCCGCCAAGGTTGACACTCCCCGGCGACGAGAAAGAGCGGAACGCGGTGCTGGCCAGCAATCCCAAACTGCAAGCTGCAGTCGCAGGGAAGGAGATCGTCAAAGTAACCGGCGAGGATATCGGCGTTGAAGCTGTTGATGACTACACCTTGCGAATCTCGCTCAGCCAGTCTGCGCCCTATTTCGAAGGCTTGCTAGCTAATCAGTTCTTCCGACTGGTTCCACGGAAAGCAGTTGAAGCGTATGGCCCGAATTGGACAGACCCGGAGCACATCGTTACTTGCGGACCATTCAAGCTGAAGTCATGGATACGCTATGCCGAGATCGTGGTTGAGCGCGATCCAATGTACTGGGACGCGGCAAACGTTCATCTTGATGAAATCTATTTCTATCCGATGAGCGATAACACCACCACGATGAATCTCTACAAAGTGGGCGAGATCGATTCTGCGCTTAATCACGTCGTTCCTAACACCTGGCTTGACGTAGTCAGATCCAAGAAGGACTACATGGAAGGTTCAGAGGCGGCCATTACGTACATCTACATAAATGTCACTAAACCACCGATGAACGATGTGCGTGTGCGGAAGGCTTTCAACATGGCAATCGATCGAGATGCCCGGGCCGCTTCACGAAAGGTCGTCAAGCCGCTGACAGCGTTTACTCCGGAAGGGATCTTTAAGGGTTACCCGCAACCCAAAGGTGACCGCTTTGATCCCGAAAAAGCGCGGCAATTGCTAGGTGAAGCCGGATTTCCGGTGACGGCGCAAGGCAACGGCAGCTTCTCGTGCCCGAAGTTTCCCGTCGATCAAGTCGAGTACATTTTCAATACTGCTTCATCCAACAGGCAGATGGCCGAGTTTATGCAGGCCCAATGGAAACAGAATCTCGGCATCACTGTTCCGCTTAGAAACATGGAATTCAAAACGTTTGTTGCTGTCCGGCCCAAGTTGGAGTACAAGGGGTTTGCTCTCGGAATTTTCGGCGCGGATTACATGGATCCGTTTACTTTTCTAAATATTTTTTCAACTCCTGCCGGAGACAATGGCAGTGGGTGGTGGGATAAAAAATACGTCGACATGCTCAACGAAGCGAACCGCACGCTCGATAAACAGAAGCGTTACGAACTCCTGGCAAAGGCGGAGAAATATCTGATCGACGCCCAGCCAATCATTCCCATTGAAACCCTGGCCGTAAATTTTGTGAAGAAGCCCTACGTAAAAGGCATGTATCCGAACGCCGGCTCGTTGTACCCGTGGAAGTTTGTATACATTGAACGCGATCCCGCAAAGTGGGATTACGGCACACCCAGCCTGACCGACTAAGAGGACAGGCATTCCTGCCTGTCTGGCTCGGTAGTGTGATCAATGGCAGACAAGAAAAGTCTGTCCTGGTGAAAGACAGTCGTCTCTGTCCGCCCTGCACAAAATGATTTCATTCATCATCCGGCGTTTACTCATTACTATTCCGACGATCCTGATTGTGATCACGCTCACGTGGGGGCTGATCAGGGTAGCGCCCGGAAATTTTTATTCCGGTGAAAAGCCGATCCCCAAACAAATTGAGCAGAACATTAGGGAGAAGTATGGTCTGAATAAGCCATGGTATGTGCAGTATGGCAAGATGATGGGCAATCTGGCGCGGCTGGATTTTGGGATCTCTCTGAAGTATGACGGCCAGGCAGTCAGCACTATCATCGCTCGCTCGCTACCGGTTTCGGCGGCTATAGGACTATCCGCTTACTTCCTGGCTCTGATTGTTGGAGTCTTGCTCGGATCGATTGCCGCGCTCAAGCAGAATTCGAAATGGGACTATAGCTCGATGGGCCTGGCAATGCTCGGCATCTCGATTCCCAACTTCGTGCTGGGACCAATTCTGATTTTGTTCTTCTCGCTTACCCTCTACTGGTTTCCTCCAGCTCGTTGGTATGGCTTCCCCAGCCGCAGCGCAATCCTGCCCATACTCACGTTGTCAGCCATCTACATGGCGTATATCGCCAGATTGACGCGGGCCGGCATGTTGGAGGTTCTTCGTTCGGATTACATTCGCACTGCCCGCGCCAAAGGATTAAGTGAACGTCAGGTCGTGAT
>DATBRN010000245.1:0-12367 GCA_036560225.1 Pyrinomonadaceae bacterium
CTAATGTACTCCCTGTACCACTCCCTTCTGGCTCAGCACCCTCGACAGTTGATGCCCGTGCCCTGTGCAGCATCGACAATCGCGGAACTTCATCGCTACTTCGAAGACGTCGTACTTGAGAACAACCTCGGCGCCTTAGTCGTCGAGAATCTACCAATGTCTGCGGAGAGACCGCCCCGCGATATTGCACGAGTTGAACAGCTGGACAAGATAGCCAAGGATCTTTTCCTCTGGGTAAGTCCACAAGATGCCCTTGCCGGCCTCGAGCTCAGCCGGGGAAAAGGCGAGAGCCAGTCTGTCTTTTTGGAGCGAACCGATGAAGGCAAGTTCTTTGAGCGGTTTGTAATAATCGCAGACGCCCGCTTTTCGGCGCTGCTTGCGTCGGTTCACAATGCGGAAGAAAAAGATAACTCGTGCGACTTGGTGATTTGGACATTCGAGCCCGACGTCGTTTACTCCGCCCTTGAGTACTTAATGGCTCGCATCACCGCTGAGCATTCGTCTTACTCAAGCGCATTTTCAAGAGCGGTACGTGCCTCTGTACCGAAGGCTACTTCGCTTCAACTCACATTAGGTGTAACCACAAAACTCGCCCGGTTGCTGCAGAAACAGGCTGAGCGCGAGATTGCCGTCAACCGGCTTGCGACCGCAATTAGAAACTCGCTCGACCTCGAGAGCGTTTTGCAAACCGCCGCGAACGAAGTCGGCCGCGCACTCAACGTCCATTCTTGTGCGGCAAGAGTTGAGGGCGCTCTCGTTGGCCGGCAAATGACTAAATATTACCTGCGTCCCGATGTCGCTACTGAAGGTGAAGAATCGTTGCTCAGGGATGTGGATCTGATCAGCAATCGTTTGGCAATTTCGCCTCAGGCTTTTGTTGTTGAGGGTGATGCTTCCAAATCTCCTGCCGTGCTTGCTGATGCAGTGGTGCCTCTAATTTATCAGGGAGACGTTATTGGGCTTCTGTTAGTACGTTCTGACGACTTGTCGCACGGCTGGGCCGATAATGAGCTGTTGCTGTTACACACTGTCGCTGACCAGCTTGCGGTCGCTGCGCAACAGGCGCACATGTTCGATCAGATAAAGGAACAGGCGCTGACCGATAGCTTGACGGGTTGTTACAACCGTCGTTCATTGGAGTTGCGCCTTGAACAAAATATCCAGATGGCCATCCGCACGCGTGAACCCCTTTCTTTACTCATGCTGGATCTCGACAACTTCAAACAGATTAACGATCGGGCTGGTCACGAGACTGGAGACATCGCGCTCTGCATGCTGGCAGACACGTTGCGCGGTGGACTGCGAGCTGTCGACACGGCAGCGCGATTCGGTGGCGACGAGTTTGTGATTATCCTGCCGCAGGCAAACACCGAAGGCGCAATGGTTGTTGCCGAACGCTTGCGAAATCGCATCGCGCAAATCGAAGTGCCTGGCTTTGGTCAGATGACGTCTTCTTTTGGGATCGCCACCTTCCCCAACCACGCGGCATCCAAAGAGACCCTAATGCTGGCGGCTGATCGTGCCCTCTACGATTCCAAGTATTCCGGACGCAATCGGGTGAGCGTTGTCGATAGTGCTACCCTCGGAAACACTGGGCCAAGTGTTGAGCTGGTAGACGCAATGCAGCGGCTGTAGCGCACAGACCCCTACTCCGATCTGAGATCTAAGATCTGAGATCTCAGATCTCAGATCTTAGAATCAAAAAACAGGTCGATTTCTCAACTGCTACGTACCCTGCGCTGGCGCTTCTGGCGTCCTGACGAAAAATCGCGCATCATAACCTTTTGCTATTTAGCCTAGGGGTTACGACGCTTTGCGGTTTTTTGTCCATGGATGATCTGAGAAAATTCGGGCGCTATTTCCTTCCCTACAAGGTCGAGCTAACTATTGGCGTTACCTGCATTCTGGCCAGCGTCATTTTCAGTCTCTACATCCCGTTAATTGTTGGCCAGGCCATCGATGCCAACTGGACCGAGGTCACCTGGTCGCGCCTGACAATCTCTGCGCTGAAGGTGCTCGGAGCCAGCGTTCTTAGCGGTACTTTTCTCTTTCTGCAACGCCGCATACTCATCGGGATGTCTCGGAACGTTGAGTACGACCTGCGGCGAGACTTCTACGCGCACCTCGTTGATCAGCCGCAATCATTCTTCCATGAGCACCGCATCGGTGACTTGATGGCGCGCGCGACCAACGATTTGGCTGCCGTCAGACAACTGGCCGGGCCAATGATCATGTACTCGCTGCAGACACTCTTTGTCGTAGTGATTGTTCTGCCGCTCATGTTCATTATCAACTGGCGCCTCACGCTCCTGTTGTTTGTAACCATGCCGCTCGTTTCGCTGACGGTGAAGTTCTTCGGTCAGCAGGTTCACATCCGGTTTGAAAAGATTCAGGACTTCTTTGCCCAGATCACCGCGCGCGCGCAGGAAAACTTTACCGGCGTCCGGGTCGTGCGAGCGTATGCTCAGGAAGGCGCGGAGATTGCGGCCTTCAACGAATTGAATCGCCAATACGCAGAGAAGAATCTGGCTCTCGTCAGAATTGATGCGTTGATGCGACCGCTAATGCAGTTTCTAATCGGAATGGGGTTCGTTCTGATTATCTGGTCCGGCGTGCCGGCGGCGATTCGCGGTGAAATCACGGTGGGTCAATTTACAGTCTTCAATATGTATTTGTTTCGATTGATCTGGCCGCTCATCGCTCTGGGGTATGTCGTCAATCTCTACCAGCGCGGTACGGCAAGCTTGAAGCGAATGAACGCAATTTTCGCCATCGAGCCTTCCATAGCCGATTCGAAAGAGGTGAAGACACAACCTCCGATCAAGGGCGAAATCGAGTTCCGGAATCTCACTTTTCGCTACCATCCAACTGACGAACCAGTGCTCCGCGATATCAACCTCGTCATACCCGAAGGTCAAACTGTCGCTTTCGTGGGCCGAACTGGCAGCGGAAAGTCCACGCTCGTTAACCTGATTTCACGCATTTCGGAAGCACCTGAAGGCACGGTGCTGGTCGATGGTGTTTCAGTTCGCGATTACCCGCTTGCGCAGTTGCGTGCAAGCATTGGCTACGTTCCCCAGGAGACTTTTCTATTCAGCGATGCACTTTACGAGAACATTGCCTTTGGCGTCGCTAAGTCTGAAAAATCGCAGGTTGAATGGGCCGCCGAAGTCGCCGGACTGACAGAAGATATTGAAGGTTTCCCTGATGGCTTCGAGACGCTTGTCGGGGAGCGAGGCCTTACTCTTTCCGGCGGTCAGAAACAGCGAACAGCAATCGCACGAGCGATACTCCGTGAGCCGAAGATCCTGATCCTTGACGACGCTATGTCATCCGTTGACACCTATACGGAAGAAAAGATCCTCGGAGAACTGCGCGGCGTAATGCGTGGCCGAACGAGTTTGATTGTTTCGCACCGTGTTTCCACCGTGCGCGATGCGGATTTGATATGCGTGCTCGACGCGGGTCGCATCATCGAGCGGGGAACGCACAATGATTTACTTGCGCTCGGTGGCGAGTACTCAGCGTTATACGAAAGACAGCTACTGGAGGAAGAGTTGGCGCTTACCTGAGTCTTTAAAGTGTCCGATAAACTTTAGTTTGTCGCGGCGTCACGACAAGCTAAAGCTTATCGGACACAATTAAGGTGGAGCCGCGAGAAGATTATGGATACGAATCTCGACAAACGGTATCAAACGCTTATTGTCTTATGGTTCGCAATACTCATGAGTGTTCTCATGTACTTCGTGTTGACGCTTTTGTCCACCCCGGCTGCTTCCAAACCGCGCAACAGTTCCCTCTTTGTTTTCGGACTTACCGCGCTTGGCACGCTTCTCGTAATAGTTTCATTTCTCGTGAAAGCGAAACTGCTTGAGCGCTCAGTTGAAAAGCAGGACGTTATCTTAGTGCAAAAGGCGCTCTTGTTCGCTTGCGCCATTTGCGAAGTTACCGCGCTGCTCGGCGTTATTGAATTTTTTCTTATCGGTACTCGGGAATACTATTTGCTCCTCCTCGGAGGCGCTGCGGGAATAGCTTTGCATTTTCCCCGACGCAGCCAATTAGAAGCGGCCAGTTACAAGAACCCCGGACAGTTTAGATAACAGATGTCGACAGCAGTAAAAGAATTTCACGAAGAAGAGGCAATCGGAAAGACTTACGACTTTCAGATTGCCCGCCGTCTGCTTCGATACTTGCGACCTTACCTAAAGTTACTTCTTCCGGCCCTGCTTTTGACGTTTGCTCTAAACCTGCTGGGCATCCTGCAACCGAAATTTACTGAGTACGCGATCGACTGGTACATCTTGCCGCGCCGCTCTTCCGGACTTGAGCTGCTGGTTGGCTTATTCGTTGCGGTGCAACTTCTGCGATTTGGTTTTTCCTACCTGCAGGGTTTGCTCCTCAACACTATCGGCCAGTACGTCATGTTTGACATGCGTCGCGAACTTTACGACAAGCTACAGCATCAGGAAGTGGCCTACTACGACCGCAATCCCGTCGGCCGGATCATGACGCGTCTCACGAGCGACGTCGACGCATTAAATGAACTCTTCACAGCCGGAATCACTGATCTGCTCGGCGACCTGGTGATGATCTTCGCTATCATCGGCGTGATGTTGTGGATGGACGTGAGGCTGACTGTTGTTAGCCTGCTGACTGTTCCGATGCTTTGGGCCGCAACGACGTGGTTTCGCAAAGGTGCGCGCAAAGGATACGACATGGTACGAACACGTCTCGCGCGCATCAACGCGTTCCTCCAGGAACACTTCGCAGGCGCACAAACGGTTCAGATCTTCAATGCGGAAAGAAAATCGATCTCCAGATTCAAGGAGATCAATGCCGACTATCGCAAGGCAAACATAGATACAATATTCTTCTACGCCGTCTTTTTTCCTCTGGTTGATTTCATTGGCGCCGTTGGTATCGCGCTGATCATCTGGTATGGCGGTTATCGGGTGATGCAAAACTCGCCCGGCCATACTGTGCTTACGCTCGGCGCGCTGGTCGCGTTCATCCAGTATTCAAGCTTTCTGTTCCAGCCGATACGCGATATTTCCGACAAGTACAATGTGCTCCAGGCCGCCGTCGTGGCATCGCACCGGATCTTCAAGACACTCGATCTTCCGGTTGCCATCACCACTCCAGACAGACCCGCGGCGTCGGGCCGAGTTGTGGGCCACATTGAGTTTGAAAATGTTTGGTTTGCTTATAAAGGCGAAGACTGGATTCTGAAAGACGTTTCGTTCAAGGTTGAGCCCGGACAATCGATCGCGCTTGTCGGTCATACAGGCTCTGGCAAGTCAACTATCACAAATCTGCTGATGCGTTTCTACGATGTACAGCGCGGCCGGATTCTTCTGGATGGCATTGACCTGCGCGAGTGGGACCTACAACGCCTGCGGGAGAATTTTGCCGTGGTACTCCAGGAAATATTTCTCTTCAGCGGCACTATAGAAGGCAACATCCGGCTGGGGCGGTCCGACATCACGGAAGAACGGGTCAAATGGGCGGCTCATGAAGTCAGCGCCGAACCGTTCATCAATCGTCTGCGCGGTGGCTATCAGGCCGAAGTCAAGGAACGGGGAGCGGGACTTTCGGTGGGCCAAAAGCAGTTGATATCTTTTGCTCGTGCGCTGGCGTTTGATCCGGCAATATTGATTCTGGACGAGGCCACCAGCTCTATCGACACTGAGACGGAACAGTTGATTCAACAGGCCATTGAGCGCGTAATGCGCAATCGCACTTCGATTGTGGTAGCTCATCGCCTATCAACCATTCAACGAGCTGACCAAATCATCGTTCTTCATCACGGCCAAATTCGGGAGCAAGGTACACATCAGGAGCTGCTCGCGCACCGTGGTCTCTACTGGAAACTTTATCGACTACAGTACGATGTTGCCGAAAGGGTTGAGGCGCCCTCGTTAGCGTCTGAAGACGATGCTGCGGCCGAGGCTGCCGGTCGGCTGCAATTCAGCGAATGATTACGGTCTGCGCTGACCTGTCAGCGCTTTGGTCATCTGCGACCTGTCGCAGCCGTCGGTCAGTGGTATTCAGCGTCAGTGGCGTCAAGCCGCCACGGACCAAAGCGGTGACAGATCACCGCACGCCAAAAAAACCTGTTAGCGAAAGGAAACTATGCCCACAAAAATCCGGTCGCTTCTTCTGTTTCTGTCAATTCTTCTCGTTACACTACTGTTTCCGCCAACCGCAGAATTGAAGACCGAGCCGGCGTCTGGCCTGAGTTTCTCGATCTCCTTCCCGGAAACGAGCAGTCGTGAACCGATTGACGGCAGAATTCTCTTGCTCGTCTCCACCGACAATTCCAAAGAACCGCGCTTTCAAATTAGCGAAGATTTGAACACGCAACAGGTCTTCGGCGTCGACATCGACGGATTGAAGCCGGGACAGGAGGTTGTAGTTGACTCAAGCGCGTTTGGTTATCCGCTCTCTTCTCTTTCCGACCTGAAGCCCGGCGACTACTGGGTTCAGGTGTTACTTCATCGGTATGAAACGTTCAAACGATCGGATGGCCACACGGTAAAGCTGCCGATGGATCGCGGCGAAGGTCAGCAGTGGAATCGTGCGCCAGGAAATCTCTACAGTACGCCGCAAAAGATTACCGTACGCCCAAACGACGATCGGACGATTAAGATCACACTAGACAAAGTCATCCCGCCCATCGAAGCGCCTAAAGACACGAAGTACATCAAACATGTGCGCATGGAAAGCAAGTTGCTCAGTCGCTTTTGGGGACGACCTATGTATCTCGGGGCCAACGTTCTGCTGCCTGAAGGTTTTGACAGTCATCCAAACGCGCGCTACCCGCTGGTAATTTTTCACGGGCACTTTCCCGCTGACTTTGGCGGCTTTCGCGAAACGCCTGCTGATCCAAATCTGAAGCCTGATTACAGCGAGCGCTTTCATCTCGCCGGCTACAACAAAATCCAGCAGGAATATGCCTACAAGTTTTACCAGGAATGGACCGGGCCAAACTTCCCGCGGATGATTATCATCGAGATGCAACACGCGAATCCTTATTATGACGACTCCTATGCCGTCAATTCTGCAAACCTCGGGCCATATGGCGATGCGATCACCTACGAGCTGGTGCCATTTATTGAGAAACAATTCCGCGGGCTCGGCAAAGGTTGGGCGCGTTTCATGTATGGAGGCTCAACCGGCGGGTGGGAAGCACTCGCTGCCCAAATCTTCTATCCCGATGAATACAACGGCGCTTGGGGCGCGTGCCCTGACCCGATAGACTTTCGCGCTTACACGGTCGTCAATATTTATGAACACAAGAATGCCTACCACGCGGAGGCGCCGTGGAAACTCACGCCGCGACCCGGGAAGCGAAACTATCTCGGCGAACTCGCGGCAACGCTGCAAGAGATGAATTACATGGAGCTGGCTCTTGGCACAAACAGCCGCTCCGGTGGGCAGTGGGACATCTGGCAAGCTGTCTATTCGCCGGTCGGCAAGGATGGATATCCCAAACCAATCTGGGACAAAATGACGGGGCAGATTGACTCTTCGGTTGCTGAATACTGGCGTGAGCACTACGACCTCGGCTACATACTGCGTCGTGACTGGAAAAAGCTTGGGCCAAAACTCGAAGGCAAACTTCACATCTACGTTGGTGAGGCCGACAACTACTACCTCAACGATGCTGTCTATCTGGTCGATGCCTTTCTCAAGAGCACTAAGGACCCCTACTACGGCGGTGAAGTGGACTACGAGCCACGCGCCGAACATTGCTGGAACGGTGACCACACGCTGCCGAATGCAATCTCACGTCTTCGTTATCATCAGTTCTACGCGCCAAAGATCGTTGAGCGCATTTTGAAGAGCGCGCCGAAGGGCGCGGACTTAACTAGCTGGAGATACTAGATCGGAGATCGGAGATCAAAGGTCAGAGGTCGGAGGTCAAAGGTCGGACGTGGATGGGTCTAAACTGCATAATGCTCAGTTGGGAAGGGTGGCTTACCCCCGCCTGGATGCGCGGAGGACCAAGTTTGCAGTGACCGAAGAGCGGGGGCAAGCCCGCCTTCCCAACTGAGCATTATGCTGCTTGAGTAATTCATTCCAACTTCTGGCCTCCGACCTCCGATCTCTGCCTTCTGCCTTCTGCCTTCTGATCTCTGGAGTTAGCCTTGACTTCGTCAGGCGGTAGGGATATCGTCCGTCGCCATTCAAGGGGCCTTTTCAAGGGGCCGTCTCAGCCTAAGTTTGACCTCGCCTGTGTTGGCCTCACTCAACGAAACCGAAGATTCTTAACCTTTGGTTCCGCCTCTCCAGCAAATGAAAGGAGTCTTCTCATGTCTAACCTCAACTCAGTCATCCCAACAGGCAGCCTGAGAGCGACCACCACCAGACGGTCAGTGCTCATTGCAGTCTCTTTGCTACTGCCTGTGTTTGCGTTCTTCCTCCTGGAACCCCCCCAGGTTGCAGAAGTTCAATCAAGTGAAAGCGAATGCTTTGATCTCGTGCAGGGGCGCATAGCGTGGAATTACGAGGGCAATAGGAGTTGGTCACCCAACAACATTCAGAACCTTTGCCGCGGCACTTCCAATCCCCGCCAACCCGGTCGGTGTTTTTATCGCGCGATGCACGGGAACATCAATTGGGGCGGGGGAACAAGGTGGCAGTGGGAGAATGCGCTGCAGTTATGCGCGGGAACGAATGATGCAGACGAAACCATTTCCTGCTTTCAAGAAAAAGTCCGTTCCGGGCTAGGCTGGTCCGACGCGATACGAGCGTGCAATGAACGGCGCTGTTTCAATCTCGTGCAGGGACAGATCGCGTGGAACTACGAAGGAAGTAGAACCTGGGTGGCCAATAACGTGCAGAATCTTTGCCGCGGCGCTTCCAACCCCACACAACCTCCACGCTGTTTTGCCCGCGCAATGCATGGAGGAATCAATTGGGGTGGTAGTACCAGGTGGCAGTGGGAGAATGCGCTCTCGTTGTGCACCGGTTCAAAGAACGCCGGCACCACGATTTCCTGTTTTCAGGAAAAAATTACTAACGGAGTCAGTTGGCAGGAAGCTATACAGTCCTGCAAGGGCGATAGGAGCTGAGGATCAGTCAGGGATCAGAAGTCAGAGATCAGTCAAATCAGGTCAGAGGGCTCTTAGCTCCGGAGGAGCCGGATGTTTATAGATCCCAGACAAGGCAGTGGACTCCGCTCCAGCGGAGCGGAACCAGGCTGGCGTCTATTTAGCTGGTGTAGCCTACTTCCGCCATAAACATCGCGCTCCGCTGAAGCGCCGATTCCCCAATCGCTGTCTATCTATAAACGTCTGGCTCCTCCGGAGGTAAGGGCCTCACCTTTGTGCCATCACGCGTTTCCCAAGCTCTACTGACGAGACTGTATACTGACGCCTAAATGGTTATCCAAAGGAGTCTAACGAATGATGCGTCGCCTCGTTCTCGTCCCTGTGATCTTGTTGCTCTCTTTCAATGCCCTTGCTCAGAAACGCGCGTTCACAATTGAAGATCTCTACCGAATCAAGAACATTTCGGACCTGCACCTTTCTCCTGATGGCGCTACGGTGATCTTCACCGTAACAACTTCAGATCTCGCGCGCGCAAAACGAAATACCCACATCTGGAGGATGAACGTCAACGGGCAGAACCTCCGCCAGTTGACTTCGGGTGATAAGAGCGAGTCTTCTCCCTCCTTCTCGAGCGATGGCAAACAGATTTCTTTCGTCAGCTCGAAAGATGGTAGTGCGAATCTCTACCTCATGCCCGCCCGTGGCGGTGAATCGCGCAGGCTCACTAACATCTCGACAGGAGTTTCAGATCCGCTTTGGTCACCCGATGGCAAATGGATCGCATTCTCGACAGATGTCTATCCGGAATGCAACGGAGACGATGCGTGCAATAAGAAGATTGCAGAACGCTGGGAATCAGGGCCGCTCAAGGCGCACATGGCAGATGAGCTTCTCTATCGCCATTGGACCGCCTGGAAGGATGGAACCCGTACGCACATTTTTGTTGTGAACACCGCGACTGGAGAAACAAGGGACGTAACGCCGGGTAAATACGACGCGCCTCCTTTTCAACTGGGCGGACCGCTGCAATATGATTTCTCGCCCGACAGCAAAGAACTGGTGTATGTCTCCAATCACGATCCGGTACCGGCAACCTCCACAAACAACGACCTCTGGATCATTTCGCTGGAAGACAAGGACGCGACGCCGCGTAACATCACCGCAACCAACCGGGCATACGACGGAAGCCCAAAATATTCGCCGGATGGAAAGTACATCGGCTATCGTCTGCAACAACAACCAGGTTACGAGTCGGACTTGTTTCGACTGGCTATCTACGATCGCGCCACTGGCAAGTCAACAATCCTGACTGAATCCTTTCGCAACTGGATTGACGAGTTCCGCTGGTCCAGGGATTCCCGGAGTATTTATTTCCTGGGTCCCGTCGAAGGCCAGAATCCGGTTTTTCGCCTTGACGTCGACTCGAGAGCGATCTCACAAGTTTTCGCGGATGAGACAATTGATGCTTCCGAACTTGATCCCAGCGACCGGCATCTGCTTTACATCAAACGTTCCGTCGGAGAACCTACCGAGATATACAGCGCCGATATTGTTAACGGGAAAGGTTCGCAGCCGCGAAAGCTTTCAAACTTCAACGAGGCATTGATGAATGAGGTTGACATCCGCCCGGCGGAAACGATCTGGGTGACTGGCTCGGGTGGCGCACGGGTGCAAGTGTTTATCGTAAAGCCTCACAACTTTGATCCGACACGCAAATATCCTCTGATCTTAAACGTCCACGGAGGTCCCCAATCGAATTTTGGAGATGCATTCCGCGGCGACTGGCAAGTGTACCCAGGCGTTGGTTACGTCGTGGCGTTTCCGAATCCGCATGGCTCCACCGGCTTTGGTCAGGATTACACAGCGGAGATTTCGGGCGACTGGGGCGGAGCCGTCTACGAAGATTTGATGAAGGTGACGGATGCCCTCGAAAAACTTCCTTACGTCGACTCTGCTCGAATGGGCGCGATGGGTTGGTCCTATGGCGGCTACATGATGATGTGGTTTGAGGGACACACGGATCGTTTTAAGGCGATTGCCTCAATGATGGGAATCTACGATCTTCGCTCATTTCATGGCGCTACTGAAGAACTCTGGTTTCCGAAGTGGGACTTGAAGGGCAGGCCCGACGACTCTAAGGATTACGAGAAGTGGTCGCCCTCAAACTTCGCAAAGGATTTCAAAACTCCGACGCTGGTGATTTCCGGAGAGCGAGACTACAGAGTCCCTTATACGCAGTCGTTGCATTTCTTTACCGACCTGCAGGAAATGAAGGTTCCGTCAAGGCTTATCATTTACTCTAACGCCGGCCACTGGCCGAGTTGGTATGAGATGGCGCTCTACTACACTGCCCACCTTGAATGGTTCAACAAGTATCTCGGCGGCGGCCCTCCGCCGTGGACGACGGAGCAGTTTCTACGCAATGCCGTCTTCGATCGAACCAGTGGCCAGCGAATAATGGAAGAAACTGAGAAGCCGAAAAATCAACAAGGCAAACCAGGAGAGAAACCCACGAACTTCTAACTGCCAAGGCGCCAAGGACGTCAGGAAACCAATCGTTATCAACGATAAGTCTCTTGGCGGCATTTCCTGGCATTCTCTTCTCTTGCCGCTCTTGGCGCCTTGGCGGTTACCTCTCAGATCCATGAAACCCAAATTCTTTAAGTCCCAATCTGATTTGCGTAAGTGGTTCGACGCGCATCACGCCTCAACAGCGGAACAGTGGGTGGGCTTTTACAAAAAGGATTCAGGCAAACCGAGTATCACCTGGCCCGAGTCTGTCGATGAAGCTCTCTGCTTTGGCTGGATTGACGGGATCAGAAAGAGCATTGATGACGTCAGCTACAAAATTCGCTTTACTCCGCGAAAGCCGCGCAGCATCTGGAGTGTTGTCAATATCAAGCGCGCTCAAGAGCTTATCGATCAGGGGCTGATGAAGCCGGCAGGTCTCAAGGCTTTCGAAGCCCGGAAGGAATATCGCTCGGGAATCTATTCCTACGAACAGAGAAGTCCGGAATTGCCCGACCAGTATGCGAAGAAACTAAAGAAGAACCTGGCTGCGTGGAAATTCTATCGGGCCCAACCGCCTTCATATCGAAAGGCTGTTAACTGGTATGTCTTGAGCGCGAAAAAAGAAGAAACCAGAATCAAACGGCTGGATGTGTTGATCGAGTACTCGGCGAAGGAACAAAGAATGCTCTGAAAAGGCCAAAGTGAACTACGTTCAACTTTGTGACACTCATTTCTTACCTCTTGAATTATGGAATAATGACGACTAAGAAACGATATGCTGGTTGTAGACATATGAAACT
>DATBRN010000246.1:0-9163 GCA_036560225.1 Pyrinomonadaceae bacterium
ATCGAGCGAGCACCCGAAGCCGGGCAGACGAAGATTTAGCTATTAACGCTGCGGAAATCGACCCCTGCACACTGCCCAGTGCTCCCCGACACGTCCAAAACGAGCACAATGTCTACGTAACCGGACCCAGCGGCTTCGGAACCTACCTTGCCGCCGACCAGGACATAATTCTGTTCCTGCGTGATGTGGGACCCGTCTTTCGGGGCGCGAATTTGAACCCTGGGTTCAGCGCCCCAGGTACTGTTTGTAAAAGTAATCAGCAGCAAGAAGAGAAGCCCTAGCTCAAATAGCCGGGAACACAATCGGTTCATGGCACCTCATCCCTGAAGCTGGATCAAGAAAAAGACCCCGGCCCATTTTCGCTCGGTGCCTTTTTTCAATTGCAGCCAAAGTTTTTCTCTCCTTACGGATCGATTCGATCCGGAACTGCCTTCGCGCAACCCAATCGGAAATAGCTGGAAAAGTAAAAGGTTCCTGACACCTTTTCGCTCTCCATCGGAATTGCCATAACCCGGCTGGGAGACAGCCGCAGCAACATAACCTCGGCTTGCGGTTATTCCCAAACGACCCGTACTCACATAGACCTCACCGCCATTTTTGTTCTGCTCCTGGTGGCCATGAATAAACAGAAGAGCGGGATATGGACCGCTTCCTGCCGGTTTAGTCCAGAAGATCTCGACCTTTTTATTGCTGTCCCGGTTGTGCGGAAGAAACTCTCTACGAACAACCCACTCGCCACGATCAATGAGTGTGCCTTCTTCTACAGCAACACACCCGACAGGTAGGAGCAAAGCCAAGATAAGGAGGCCGCTACGTCGGATATAAATCGAGGATGAGTCCACAGTTTGAATTCTTTTGAAACGTCTAACCCGCAAGCTCAGCCGGCGCTGTTAAGTCATCGGTCTGAAGGGAAAAGTTAGGCAAGAACTACAATAACGCATGACTGACACTGGACTCCCGATTTCTGCTGATCCCATTGTCCACAGTCAAAAGGTACAGCTCAAAGGAGTTTCTCGCGCAGAAAGGCCCGAACGTCATCCCACCAATATAAATCACCACTCCTGATAAACAGAAAATGTCCGCCTCCACGGTCGTAGCGAATCGTACGGACCTCCTTTCCTTGATTCCTTAATGCTTCATCAAGAATATTGACCGCACTTAAGCTGCCCATTTCGTCGCTGACCTCAACCATAAGAAGGACCGGGGCATTGATCAATGGCACACGCGCGACTTCCTGGGAAAAATATGGGGATATGCTGGCAGGTGCTGTGATAATAAGGGCCTTAAGGTCCTTTCGCTCAAGCCCTACCATGAGTGTCAAAAGTCCGCCTCGGGAATGACCCATCAGTGTCACTCGAGATGGATCGACCTCAGGGAGGGACTTAACGTGATCAACCGCCTGTGACAGCTCATTCTTATTAGAGGGAACCTGCGGCGGTTTACGGTCGGTGGGAAATTCTCTGATGGGGATGAATGCTAAGAAACCATCCGCTGCCAGTCTCTTGCAGGTGTCTCTCCAACCGCCCACTCGTGCTTTTTCCAACATCTGGCGGGTTGTAACTTGACCATGGCTATAAACCACTGCGGGAAAAGGTCCTTTTCCCTCGGGCCGACAGAGGAGGGCATCGGGCTCTGCTCCGTAACTTAACGCGGAGTTCACACCCCAGCCGTTCAAGATAAGTAGGACTAAGAGTGAGAAAATAGGGGCAACCATAAATTGCTACTTTCTTCAAAGCTAGAAAGAATGATAAGTGTTGCGCCTGTGTGCTTCCTCTTGCCTTTGGGCGGACTGCCCAGACTATATTGAAGTTAGCGGGCTCTCAGGTTAGCGGACAGGCTTGAGGTAGTTTTGCATTGTGTATTCCCCGATTTTGCGTCCCATCGCCGCACCGACTTCACCAGAAGTGCGGTAGTGAACGCCATCGTAAACTCGAGCATCGATTGACTCGCTGACGTAGTCCGAGAGCCGGCTGAACCTGCGAGAGACTCCCGGCGCAGTGGGGCTCGTCAGGGTGAAGGTAGGAACCGCATCGCCAAAAAAAGCTTCGAGTACAGCTGCACCGGCAGCGCTATTGATGCAATGAGCGCATGGATATTCGGGGTGCATCGGCGTGGCAATGAAAGGCTCCCAAACCGGATCGCGTTGAACGGCCTGATTGCCGTGCATGTCGCCGTTGCGGATCGCCGTTACCGGTCGCCAGAAGTTATAAGTGTATTTAGCGTCGAAGACCGCGATGTAAGAATCAGCCATTGCCGTCGCATACAGTGCAAACAGGCGTGCATTGTCGAGGATATCGAAGTTTTTCGTTGCCGCAATCTGCCGGGCGACTGGATTATGGAGTCCTGGTCCAGTGAGCTCCCATAAGCGGGCGATGTCAGTCTGTTCTGCTGTGCGCCCGGAACCAGTCTTTGCGCCCATCTTCTTCACCTCGTCACAGTCCTTCGCCCATTGCGCGCTTTGCAGAGAAACTGGAGCTGCGGGACGGAACTGCGAACCCTCTTTGAGGGCGAAAGGCGTTACCTGGCCCCAACTGGAGCCGACCGGGAAAGCAGTGGGTACATAGATGCCTGCCGCAGCGTAGGGGCGGTAGGTGTTTAGTGCGTCGGCGCCGTCTTTCGCTCGCAGAGCGAGAAGCTCCGCGGCCACCTGCTCGCCAACCTGGATACCGCTCGACTTCGGATCGCCATCTGGAACTACTGCAAGCGACGCATCATAAAAAGTATCGAAATCTTTTGCCTGGTTCGGATAGAGGCGGACCATAGCGAAGTGGGCAGCGGCAGCCGCAGCCGCCTCCCGCGATGTACCGGGAGCAGCAGATAATTGCACACGGTAAGGCGTGTAGCGCCGATCGATCGAATTGACGGCATCGAACATCGCCACGTGCACGATCGCTGCGCTGCGGGTATGCACGAAGGGCGCCTGGGACGCTTTCACACCCGCGGTTACCACCTTGTCGTTCCAGTCGGTAATGACGTCTGCATTCGCTGCGACTGACAACCCTACGAGCAAAGACGCAATTAAATTCATTCGTGTTACGGTGCCCATAGTTCCCTCCCGTAAACAGAGCGGTTGAGCGGAGATTTCATCAACAGCTTAACCGCCGGCCCAACCAGATCGAAAGTAACAATGCCGCCAACTTAGTGGTCATGGTCGTGTTCGGGTTTGTGGATTTTCCTCCCGACACCATAGACCGTATTACCCGCCGTCTCGCTGAACAGGTAAAACCCTTTTCCCCCGCCTACGATGACGATACGGGCAAATTCGACGCCATTGGGGGTAAATTCCTTGCCAGTACAATCCTCAGCCACCTCATACGTACCGGGGACTACCACATCAAAAGTGAAGACTCCATTTCTGCTGGTGCTCTGGGTCGCAGTCGCGTTTCCGTTTCCGTCGAAGAAGAGAATGCCGATTGAGGCCAGTGGGCCTGTGGGGGTGGTTCCCGTCCTGTAGAATCCATAGGAACCGTTTAGAGTCGCGTTTGAGCAGGCTCTACCGGCGTCGCGATCGTCTGCGTGCGTTTACGGGCGCGATGCCAAGCAGCACGGCGCTCACCAAGCCAACCATTTCTAGAGAAATCGATCTGAGTTTCATAGTCTCCTCCTTTTGTTTTTTAACGCTCTCTCCTCGATTGTGATTGGTCGATATCGAACCCGTCACCAACGATTCAGCAACCGCAATGCCAGCGGAGAAAAGGCGCTAAGCAACTGAGTTGATTAGAGAGCTGATAAAGAAGGAAACTCACTTTACGATTAACAAGGTGGTTTTTTCGCCACCATAGGTGTGTCAAAAGCCACCTACATTTACCGTCGGCAGCTTGAAACAATGACCCTGTGAAGAGATTTATGCGCTAATTTCACTTGTTCTCAGATGAACTTATGTATCTCTCCGTTGGCATTTCCTTTGCCAGTAGTTAAAGGGTTACACTGAATTCGATTCGACATAACAATGCGTTGCATGGCTAAGGGGCAAAACGATTGTGGGACCTGCGGCGAACCGGTATAGCGATTCCTGATCTCTGCGTGACTGCTAGACAAGCCTGATCCGTGTTATAGGGAGGCCAAAGGAAGATTTATGAGAGTGACGCTTTCGGTTCTTCTGATCCTTACGATGTTGGCTCTACTTGAGGATTCCGCCAGTCCGCAGCGACAGCCGCAAGCACCCCGGATAGGTTTATTGGTGGTGTCTGGATCGGCGGCTACTTCGGGAGAACAGCCCATACGTCATTTTTTCCTGCCAGCTTTGCAGGAGCTTGGTTACGTCGATGGACGATCGATCATCATTGAGTACCGAAATGCGGAGGGACAAATCGATCGTCTGCCCCACCTTGCGGCCGACCTGATTCGTCTCAAGGTTTCCGTGATCGTTGCTTCCGGACCGCTGGCAATCGCCCCCGCCATGAAAGCAACCAAAACGATTCCCATCGTTATGGTGGGCGGTGGTGATCCCGTTGGCCGCGGCTTCGTCAAGAGCCTTTCCCTGCCCGGTGGCAACGTCACGGGATTATCCAGCGATGCCCGGGGGTCGGATGGTAAGCGGTTGGAACTCCTCAAGGAAGCTTTCCCCCGGATTGCCCGCGTGGCTATTCTAAAGCCCCTAGGACGGAGGAAAGTATCTGTAGATAATTACGAGCGCGCAGCAAGAGCGTTAGGCGTGAACCTTGAAACTGTGGATGTTCATAGTCCCGCGGAACTCGAGCTGGCCTTATCCAAAATAACCTCGGTGCGTTCTGATGCGCTCATCACGATGCGCGAAGTCCTAAGCATCCAATACGCTCTGCAAATCGCGGAATTCGCTCTTAAGAAGCGGCTACTGGCGATGTATGAGGGGGAGGCATTCGTGAAAGCAGGGGGCCTTATGTCTTATGACGTGAACTTTCAGGCGTTGTGGAGGCGCGGCGCCTTTTATGTGGACAAGATCCTCAAAGGGGCTAATCCGGCTCTATTGCCCGTAGAGATGCCAGAGTTCAAGTTCGTCATCAATCTCGCGACGGCAAAAAAAATCGGTTGCACGATTCCGCCAGAAATACTGTTAGAAGCGAATGAAGTCATCAAATAGATTTTAAGATTACATTGCAAACAAAGCATAGATTCCTGGAATTCGTTAGGCTCTTTCGAGGCGGTCGGCAAGGACGGCTGGTTCGCCATTATTTCGCAGCTTCGGTGATTATGATCAGCGCGGGCCTCGTCACGAGCGGACTTTTGGAGATCTACTTTCACCGCCAAGAAAGTTGGGAGCATTTCGGCCTGATCCAAAAAGAGAGCGCCGACGCGACAGCATCTAAGATTGAGCAGTTTGTTCAAGAAATCGCCCGGACGATGAGAGCGGCGACAAAAACTCGTGAGATCGTCCGCGAAGGCCTCTCACCAGATTACAAATGGGAGTTGAGGAGACTTCTCGTCAACAGTCCTTCAATCACTGCGGCAGCCGGCTTTGATCTGAATGGGGTCAAACACGCTGAGGCGCGGCGCTTGAAACCTTTCCCTTCTCAAGACAAATGGAACTCTGTAATACACGCAGCACTGGAGAAGGCCAAGCAGCGCCAATTTCATTTCGGGCCGGTTTATTTTCCGGAGGAGGGTACCTTTCCGGAGGGTGCTGGGCCTTACATGACCATTGCTGTTCCTATCGAGCGCTTTGCTGGTGAAGTCATTGGAATGCTAGTAGCCGAGATAGACCTCAAATATGTGGGGCAGGTGATTTCAAGCATCCATGTGGGAAAAGCCGGACACGCCTATCTTGTCACGGGGTCGGGCCAGCTTATCGCACACTCGGATCTCAGCCTGGTGCTGCAAAAACGTAACCTGGCGCAACTGGACCAGATGAAAGCAGCGTTCCAACCTAATTCAAAGGAGCCGAAGCCAATAGCGCTTGTGACTCGTAACCTGCACGGCGAAAAAGTCTTCGCGTCCTATGCTTTGATTTCCAGCTTGGGCTGGGCGGTTCTAACCGAGCAGCCGATTCAAGAGATTTATGTCCCGCTCTACGCCTCTATGTTGCGCACCTCCGGGGTGCTTCTGTTTGGGCTTGGCGTGGCTTTGGTAGCAACTCTTTTTGTCAGCCGCCGAGTGGTTCGCCCGCTGGAAACGCTTCGCCAGGGTGTGGAACGCATTCGTCAAGGTGACTTGAGCACGCGTTTAGAACTGCAGACCGGAGATGAGATTCAGATTCTCGCAGACGAGTTTAACGAGATGGCAGCACATCTGAGGGAAGCTTACAGCGACCTAGAGCGCAAGGTGGCTGAGCGGACCCAGGAATTGACCACTGTCAATGAAAAACTCGTCGAGGTCAGCGAGCATAAGTCGCGCTTTCTGGCCAACGTCAATCATGAATTGCGCACGCCTCTTAGCTCGATTATCGGTTATGCGCGCTTGTTGCGGCGTGAGACCGAAGGGCAAATCTCCTTGTTACAGCGCGAAAACCTCAAAGATTTGCTGCGTAACGCCGAGCGTCTGTTGAGGCTCATCGACAGTCTCTTAGATTTTGCCAAGATCGAGGCCGGGAAGATGGAAGTTCAACTTGAGCCGGTCAGAATTGAGGAGTTGGTACAAGGCGCCGCCGCGAGCATCGAACCAATATTGAACAAGGTCGCAGTACGTCTTATCCGTGATATCCCATCGGAGATAGCCCCGCTTTATACAGATCGCGAGAAATTAAGGCAGATCATTCTCAATTTGTTGGGAAACGCGGTGAAGTTTACTGACCGCGGAGAGATTAGAATCTCGGCCAGTCAGGAAGATGGAGATTTCAAGCTCGCTGTTGCCGACACCGGGATCGGCATCGATAAGGCGGATGTGCATAGAATCTTCGAGGAATTCGACCGGGGACGATTAATCAACGACGGGAGCTATCGGGGGACGGGTTTGGGACTCGCAATTGTGAAGAGACTTGTCGGTGTCTTAGGCGGTTCTATTATTGTCGAAAGCGAAGTGGGGAAAGGCTCTACATTTACTGTAACGCTTCCGTTCAAGACGCGAGAGGCCACGTCACTATAGATCATGAGTGAAAAAATTTTAATCGCCGACGACGAGCCGTCCAACAGAAAAATCCTTGCGCAAGAACTAACTCACAAGGGATTTGCCGTCGATACGGCAGCCGGCGGCACGGAAGCGCTAAAAAAAATCGAGTCCGCGCCGCCGGATCTGGTGATTCTCGACTACATGATGCCTGATATGAGCGGTCTCGACGTGCTGAAAGAGCTGCGCAAGAAGGGCAACGATACGCCGGTGATCATGATAACCGCGTACGGTTCCGTCGAGCGCGCCGTCGAAGTGATGAAGGCGGGGGCGTACGATTTCATCACGCGGCCTTTTGATCCGGATCATATCGAGCTGGTGGTGCGCAAGGCCATCGAGCGGCAGACACTCAAGCGCGAAGTGGAGGTCCTCTCGGAAGAGGTTCGCGACCGGTATCATCTGGTTACCGGCGAAAGTCCTAAGACGAAGCAGGTTGTCGACCTGGCGCGCAAAGCGGCCAACAGCAGTGCGACCGTGATGCTTTTGGGCGAGAGCGGCACCGGTAAGGAAATCTTTGCGCGCAATATCCACAACTGGAGCGCGCGCAAGGACAGGCCTTTCACGACGATCAATTGTGTTGGCCTATCCAAGGAACTTTTAGAAAGCGAGCTGTTCGGCCATGAGCAAGGGGCTTTTACCGGTGCGCACCAACGCAAGAAGGGGAAGCTGGAGTTAGTGCAGGGCGGCACCGTGTTTTTCGATGAGATCGGCGATATCTCGCCGGAGCTCCAGGCAAAGCTATTAAGATTTCTTCAGGAGCGCGAGTTTGAGCGTGTCGGCGGGATGACGCCGATCTCTGTGGACGTTCGGGTGATCGCGGCCACCAACCGCGATCTGGAAAGCGCGCTTAAAACGGGCGCTTTTCGTGAGGACCTTTACCATCGACTCAATGTCGTTGCGATTCGTCTCCCGCCGCTGCGCGAACGACGAGAAGATATTACTACACTGTGCCAATATTTACTGCGCAAGTATGCCACGGAGGCGCACAGGAACTTCACGGAAATCGCCGACGAGGCGATGGAGAGAATCGTCGCTTATGACTGGCCGGGCAATGTGCGCGAGTTGGCCAACGTCGTTGAGCGCGCGGTCGTGTTGGACGCCGGTCCGACAATTACAATCGACCAATTGCCGAGCAGGATTGCCGATCCGATTTCTCCGGCGTATAGAGAAACATTTTCTTATCGTGATGGCGTGAACGCCGCGCGAAAGGAAATCGTTCTCAAAGCCTTGGCTCGCACTCAAGGCAATCGCTCAGCAGCAGCCAAGCTGCTCGGTCTCGAATCAAAATATTTCCTGAAGCTGATGAAGTCTCTACAAATCGATTAGCCCGTTCAGCAGTAATTCTTTACCTGCACCGCAAGTCCATGCTTGGAAAGATCCTTGGCTTGTTCGTGGTTGACATGGCGTTGGTCGAAGCAGGCGTAAAAAAAGATGTGTCAAGAAAGGGAGAAAGGGGTGGTAACCCTGAAGCGAGCGTATTAGTTAGTAAGGTATTATCTTGCGGGCGCCTGCTGAGGCGCGTCGGGAAGAAAAAGAGCCAATACAACATTGACGTGGTAATAAATGTGGTAATAACTCAGGACTCACCGTTTTATGAGTGCCGATGGAATCTCAATGGATGAGCAAAAAATTACTGCGGATCTGCTTGTAAAGGTAATGTCAGGGATATCCGAGGAGTCCTGGTGTGCCGGCTGGATGCACAACCTCGAGTACATCTTGTGGGATGCGGTTACGGGCAGGCGAGAAGGGATTTGCAGCTCGGACGAGATCGAGCAGCTAAAGTACCTCTCGGAAAAATGCGGTGGATGGATCATTTGGGATGAGCAGGCGAAAGATGAAAGGTTCATACCAATGAAGGACTGGCTGCGGTTGTATGAAGAGAAGCACCTGAAAACATCCGACTGAAAAAACGGCGCAGGCATGCGTGATTCCATCACGCCGAACCGCTTTACGGCGCAACTGGATGTTCTCACCTGACAAAAAAACCTTCTCTCTGGGTCAAAAATATAGTAGACGTTGCTCGGTACCGCGCAACGACCAGATTACCCGGCCAGCAAACGCCTGTGCTATAAAGAACACTTCCGTTTACGACGTTTTGAACCGTTTGAACAATTTGAAATAACTGAAGAGGTGGGGTTGAACCAAA
>DATBRN010000247.1:0-6767 GCA_036560225.1 Pyrinomonadaceae bacterium
AACGCTTTGTGACTTGTTATTCCGCAACAAGCCTACTTTTTCATCAACTCCAGGACTACCGATGTCATCGCTTTGACGCCGGTGCGTAGCGTAGGTTCCGGCAACGGTGCAAACAGCGCTGAATGCAGCGAAGGCAACGACGTTCCTGTTTCCTTGCTTTGTCTGACTTTTGCCGGATCAACGGCACCCAGTGTGAATAGAGTCGCAGGGATCTTCTGGTCCTGACTAAGGTAACCAAAGTCTTCACTCATCATAACCGGCGGCAGCTTGACGACGTTTTCCTGTCCGAGCACCTTGGCAAAAACCGTTGCCAGTCGCTCAGTCAACTGTGGTTCGTTGTAAGTTGCAGTGGTCCCTTGAGTGTCGCTTATCTTAACAATCGGCGCGCGATCATCCGGAATTCCCGCAGCGAGTGCAATGTTTTTCGTTATGCGTTCAATGGACGCGAGCACTCGCTTCCTGACTTCCTCTTTGTAGGCACGAACTGTTAACTGCAAATCAACTTCGTCCGGAATGATATTGTGTTTCGTGCCTCCATGAATGGAGCCGACGGTTATTACAACCGGATCGAGTGGCGAATCTTCCCGGCTAATTATTGTTTGCAGGGCCAGGATTACCTGCGCAGCAACTACAATCGGATCCCTCGTTGTCTCCGGCCTCGCGCCGTGGCCGCCCAGTCCGCGAATCTTAATGTCCACCGAAGTTGAACTGGCCATCGCATAACCCGGAGTGTAACCAACCTTGCCCGCTTCCAGGTCAGCGCTGTCATGAAGCGCGACTACGTAATCCGGGCGGGGAAATCTTTCGTAAAGACCGTCTCGCATTACCGCTCGCGCCCCATCGCCTACTTCTTCGGCAGGCTGACCAATCAGCACGAGCGTGCCGGCCCATTGGTCCTTCAACTGCGAAAGTATCTTTGCTGTACCCAGCATGTTGGTTATGTGAACGTCGTGACCACAGGCATGCATCACGCTGACTTCCTGCCCTGCTTCGTTCTTAGTTTTCACTTTGCTCGCATAAGGCAAACCAGTCTTCTCGTCAACCGGAAGAGCGTCGAGCTCGGTCCGCAACAGCACAGTCGGGCCGGCGCCGTTCTTCATAACCGCGACCACGCCGTAGCTGGTCCATTCCGGTTTCTCATACTTGCCGACCCGCTCGGTTACGGTGTAGCCCAACGCGCGCAACTGGTTCGCAAAGAAGCTGGCTGTCCGTTCTTCATGATGTGACAGTTCGGGCGCGGCGTGCAGCGTTTTGTAAGTTGCTACGAGCGAGACGATGTCGCGGTCGATCATTGAGTCAAGAGACTGTTGAGCAATGGCCGCAGCATTTCCTGCCAGGAAGATGAAAAGGTAAACCAGCAAGCAGATTTTGTTTCGCATTAGTTACTCCAGTGTTTAAGTAGACCTGAAAAACTCATTCTTAGAAGGTGAAACGAAGGTTTAGAGTTTAGCAGTTAAGCTGTCCGGTCGCGCTAGTAGTTTATTCGCACCGTTTAGACAGGACACTTGTGTCCCGCCGCGAGGAGGCGGACAAGTCCGCTTTCTAAACGAGACGGATTTGCCAAAAACGGCGAGCTAAAGCGTGTACCTGAACTCACTCTACCGCGGAACTTCAGCGCTCTTGAGAATATCTGTGATGACCGCATCTGGAGTTGCGCCGTCAAGTTCAGCGTCTGCGCGCAGGGTCAGTCTGTGGCGTAACACTGGGCGGGCGACATCGCGCACGTCATCAGGAGTCGAAAACTCGCGCCCGCGAATCGCGGCCAGCGCCTTCGCACACAAGAGCAACGCAACCGAAGCGCGCGGACTTGCGCCGTAATAGATGAAAGGATGTTTACGCGTTCGCCGCACCAGGTCAACCGCGTAATGCTGCACTCCCGGCTCCATCCGGGCTGTACTCACCGCGCGGCGACAGCGAGAAATCGCATCCGCGTCGGCCAAGGGCTCAATGTCGACTTCGTTGAGTCGTCTGGAATTAAATCCGGCGTCCCAGTGGGCCACAACCTCGCGTTCATGGTCCTCGCCCGGATAGTCGAGGAGAATCTTTAACATGAAGCGATCGAGTTGAGCCTCAGGTAACGGATAGGTTCCTTCGTACTCAATTGGGTTTTCGGTCGCGAGCACTGTAAAGATGGGAGACAGCGCGTGCCCATCGCCGTCGATCGTTACCTGTCGCTCTTCCATTGCTTCCAAAAGCGCCGCCTGCGTTTTAGGAGGCGTGCGATTTATTTCATCTGCCAAGAGGATGTCGGTGAAGATCGGGCCCGGCCGCAAATTGAAAGTTGAAGTTGCGATATTAAAGACGTTGGTGCCAGTAATGTCTGAAGGCATCAGGTCAGGTGTGAATTGAATGCGGCCGAAATTGGCATTGATGATGCGTGCCAGCGTCTTCACGGTAAGCGTCTTCGCGGTTCCGGGAACGCCTTCGATCAGCGCATGTCCTTCCGCGAGGAAAGCAATCAGGATCTGTTCAATCGGTTCATCCTGGCCAACTACGATCTTGCTCAGTTCGCGTCGTATGTGTGTGACAGTCGAGGAGACGTATTCAATCATTTTTGTATTTGGACTTTGGTCTTGGGTCTTTGGTCTTGGGTTTTGGGTTTTGGCTTTTGGGTTTTTGAATACTCGTGTTTGGTCTTTGAACTTTGGACCTCCTATGTCGAAGTCGCAAGGCCAGGGCGCAGGTCAAAGACCGAAGACCCAAGTCCTAAGGCCAAAGACCAAAGACCAAAGACCAAAGACCAATCTCGAGATCAAAGTACAAAGATCGTTTTTCGTCAAATGTTTTGGGCGCTTTGCTTCACTTCACGCGAGCGCATGCGGAGCCCCAGCGCGCCTTCGCATTCGCGCAACCGCTTCACTAACTGAATCGATCGCCGCTCACTGATCGCAGCGCCATTGATCGCTTCTTCTGCCTGGCGCATTAGAGTCTCGAGTTGGTGCGCGCGTAGGGTCGAGCGTGCGGCTACTCGAACGGCGATCTCTCTCCGCGAACTGTTGTAATCCACGCCGGCATAGCGGGCAAGCACTCTTCTGGTCCTCGCATAAACGTTTTCAATGGCCAGATCGAAAGCCCGGGCACGCTGTTGTAGTTCTGCCATTGACGCGACAAACTCCAAGCTGGATCTTCGATCAACCTTCGGCAAAGGCACGGGTCGAGCAAACCGCCGGCCACGCGTCCACAGTACAAGAAGAATCAGCAGCACCAACTGTCCGCAGATTGCCAGCACCGGCGTACCCTCAAAGTAACCTACGAAAGGATTGTGAGTTGCCGCGCGACCCTGATGAAATTCATCAAACGCGATTAGACCTCCGGAAGTTGAGAGAAGATTAATCGCAAGTTGGAGGTTATCCTGGAGTCCGATGCCGTCGTTGGCAACAATAAAAGGATCGCTAAGCAAAACTATCCGGCCCTTACCGTGCAGGTAGTCAAGCAGCACTACAGTCTTCGCTGCCGTCAAATGGACCACCGGCGCGGGCGAACCGGCTGGGGGAGACTCGGCAACGATAATCGTCGGGGAGCCAGAATCCCCGGGTGGTGATTCATCGAAATCTTCATCATCGACACCGGCTTCGCTCTCGGAAGCGTTTTGATCCGACTCCTTCTGTGCTTGCTGCTTCGTTTTCTCGTTTGACGGGAAAAACTTGATCGAAGAAAAAAACTTCGAGGGCATGACTGAGTCAACATTGCGAGTAAGAAGCGTTGGAAGGACCGGAGAGATGGGCTTCACGCCTTCAGTCATTTGCTCCTGATGCGCCGGGTCGACACCGAGTCCCGGGAAATTGAGAAGCTCTGTTGTGACCTGCCACCCACCTGAAGCGGGCAACAAAAAATTCTCGGGGCGGCGGTCAATGATCACCAGTTGACCTCCTCTTTTGACCCACCCGAGGATACTCTTGGCCTCTTCCTCCTCAATGGAAACGCGAGGCGTGCCGACGATGACAAAGGTCTGAATCTGCGCCCCCCTGGTACCAAGCAGCTGCTCCGGCGGCTCGCGCCAGCGCATCACTTTGTAGTTAGACTCACTCAGGAAGTCATAGAGTGCGCGCGTGCCGGTAGATCCAGCGTTGTAGGTGGAGCGGTTGGGAGAGAGTTCAGAATCTTGCGACTCATCTTCGCTGACATAGGCCGCTGAATTGATAACGATCAAAATGATAATCGCAACCACAATCGTTATTATTATGCCCAGTCGTTGACGCATGAGGTTCTCTCGCGCTATTCGCTGTCTTCGAACTCCCGTTTATCTCAGCGCTTGTCTATATGCCGAACGAAACGCCAGCCAGTCACTCTCGGTGGCCTGGACCAGACCGTACCAATGGCGCTCAAAACTGTCGGTAAGTTGTTTCACGTTGCCATAAAGAGGCTCGACTTGTCGCACGGCGCTTAGGTAGTCGCGATTTGTTTTGTGTTGTGCCAGGCTGATGACCTTGCGGTCACCCAACTCAACCAGTAGGGCGATGTAGGCCTTGCGTATGGCCGCGCGCAACTCACCGCGTCGAGCCAGCGTTTCGGCTTCTGACAACAGATCGAGAGCCGACTGATCGGGTTCCAGGTGCTCCCCTAACACGATTCGCGCTTTGTCCTTCTTTTTCTTCTTTGGTTTTTTAGAGCGCAGCAATCGCGGCAGGAATAACTTCAGGACAAAGAGTAGAACACCAACCGCCAGGGCGATTACGAACACCTGGGCGGTCTTGCTAATCACGCTGGCGCTACCCGATGAAACGGGTGCAGGTTTAGGCAGCCAGCTCTGAATCCATTTAACAATGCGCTCAATGAGGCGTGATAATGCGTTTTTCTGCTCGACTTTTCGAGCATACTCCGGCCGTCGCAGAATCTCAGTAAGCTTACGACTCTGATCACTCTTGTTGCCTATGGTTCCAGAACCTGGTTTTTCAATTTCTGCAAGGCGGTCATCAATGGCCTTAAGACGTTCCGTAATTCTTCGCAATTGATCGTAACGTCCCGTAGTCTTATCGGCCTCGTATTTGTTGAGTTCCTGGTGCAGCCATGAGTTATCTACGCTGAAACCTGTGTCACTCCAATGGAGCGACTCGCTTTCTGGCAATAGAGTCCGCACGCTGGCGACAGTCTGGGTGTCGCGCGCGGTATAAGTCTCCACGCTTTCATTTTCATCTGATTGAGTCAGACTATCGAGCGCTGTTATGGCTTGCCGGATCCGCTTGTGGTAGTCGCCCAGGGGATCTGCCAAGACCACCTGGGCCAGTAAGATTAGAGCGATGCCTACGAATAGGAATCGCAAAGCATTCAGACGGCAAGGAAAGGCATACCTCAAAAGGACGCATTGGTCCTGTAAAGGCCCCTTGCCGGTCATCATCGACGATTGCGGAGCGCTTCTCACTTAGTCTCAACCCAGTCCCAGAATATTTCCTGTTGTACCGGGGCGTAAAGGCAGTCGATTAGGAGCAGCAGAAATGGCTGGGGCGAAAGGTGAAGCAACGTTAAGCTTCGGCATTGCCGGCAACTTTTGTGACGCCATCAACTCGATATCGTAGCCTTCATGTCTGACTCTTTCGTCAACATACAACAACGACATGCCGAGCATCCAGACGGGAGCCAAAAGAATTGAGCTCAAAGGCTCAATGACGCTGTAGCCGATTGCATACCAGGCCGGCCACTGAGCGGCGTTCCAGGGCGATGGGTCGACCCCGTTGAGATATCCGTACCAGCCAAGTGGAATTACCAGGATCATTAAGGCGGAATAAGTGGCAAAGGTGATGAAGAAGGTCATTGCCATGAGCCGGCGCACGTTTCCTTTGGCAAGTGAAAAGCTTCGACCAAGAGACTCGAAAACGCGTTTGCCCTCAACCAGCATTACTTGAGGAACGTAGGCTACCTTGCCGGCCATGAAGAAGAATAGCCATAGCGCCACAGCTGTGCCGGCAGTAAACCCAACCACCGCAATGAGGATTGTCATCCAGGGAGGCGCCCATGTCCCCACCAAAAAAATACCCATCCCCATGAATATCGCGACGATGTAAAACCCGAAAAATGCCACCATGAATGCAATCCAGAGCCACATAACGACGACGAGAGTTGCGCCAAGCAAAGACCAGAATCTGGAGCGCACGGCGGCGTAGGTTGTTCGTGCAAGCACTGGTTCATTCCAGAGGAGGTGAGTGACGAGGTTGCGCGACGCGCCACCCATAACCAGGAGACTAAGAATGTGGCCGCCGATAATCAAGACGCCGGCTAAGCAGATGAGAAGAATATAAAAAATGAGCCCGCCAGTTTCAGCGGCTTTGAAAACTTCGCGCGTCCCAACCGTCCAACAGACCCAGCCAATCGCGCTAACCACTACGGGAGGCGCCGCGATACGCATCAGGGTGAAGAGATGGCGACGATAGAGCCGGACCGCGCGATCAATAAGATCTCCCGCGCCGAGCGGCACGAGATGGAGGTCGCTAGCGAACGAAGTAGCCATCGTGGAAACCCATTAGATCTGAGTCTGCGATCTGAAATCCGAGATCTGACATTCTGAAATCTGAGATTCTGAGATCTGAGATCCGAGATCTGCAATCTCAGAATCAAATTTGAGATCTGAGATCTGCAATCTCAGAATCATATTTGAGATCTGAGATCTGCGATCTGAGATTCCCAAAAGTGCGCAAAATCTTACCACGCCGCTAGTACACGTCCGAACAGATTTTGGCAGTGTCCTCGATGACAGTGTGCTTAATGGCGTGTCCTCAATGATAGTGTCCTCGATGGCAGCGTCCTCGATGGCCTGTGTCCTCTATGGCAGTTGA
>DATBRN010000248.1:0-18957 GCA_036560225.1 Pyrinomonadaceae bacterium
GATTGATAGAAATCGACTTTACGAACACGCCGACTGCTTGTGTTTTGGGTCTTTAGAAGAATGGTTGGACAACATGGAGTAGACAAATGTTCAGTCGCGAAGGAAAGCTGCAAACCTTGCGGCGGCTGCCTTTTTGACAAAAACATTCGCCCAACTTACCCTCTGCTCTTGCCATTCGACCAACTTATCTACCAAACCGTGGCAACTGGGAGTGATTGACGGAGTATCCATCCATGATGCGGTCTATCAGTGCACGTTATCGTCGAATTGTTTCCCCGACTCTCCGTGCCAAACTCTGGCGATTCCGGAAAAAACTCCTACACCTACCAGCGGAGGCTCGGGGTTTTGGGCGTCACCTCAGCTTCCGTCGATCGGGTCGCTGCAGTGTTTGCTTCGGGAAGAACCTGGTGACCTACACAAACCAAACGATAGTCAAACTTCCTTTTCGTTTTTATTCTTGTCAGGACTGCGGCTTTATCTTCGTTCTCGCACCTAGCAGCGCGGAACTGGAAGAGGTCTATGAGGGCCACTCCTTAGGCGATTTTGGTGAGGGGGAAGTCATTTGGAATGATCACTATTTGCGCTGCATAAATAACTATGCGAATGGGCGTGGCAAACTGCTGGAAATGGGATTCGGTAATGGTAGTTTTCTGAAACTAGCGCACGAAAACGGCTGGGAAGTTTATGGCGTGAACCTTAGTAAACCACAGGTTGAGCGCGCGCGTGAGGTACTTAAACTTCCAAACCTCAGCTTCGGTACACTTGAGGAGGTTGCCTATCCGGATAATTTTTTCGACGTCGTGGCAGGATTTAACTTTCTCGAGCATGTACCCGATACGAGGAAAATCTTAAAGGAGATTCGTAGGATCTTGCGCCCGTCGGGAGTGTTTGCAGTGATGTGTCCTAACATCGCGGGTATTTATCATTCCTTGATGCCCGAAATTCTGGCCGAAAACGATCCCTTACAAATTAGCTGGGTACCACCAGTACATCTTAGCTACTTCAACAAAACCAACCTTAGACTGTTATTGGAAAGCGCCGGTTTTGAGGAGATTGGCGATGCTAGCGAAGCAATGACAAGTTTGTGGTTGCAGTTTGAACCCGAGATTGGACCAAAGGTTACTGATCAGAAACTGGCGGATTTGCAGGGCGAGATTAGAAGCTCCTCTTTATCCAAAGGAGATCCCAGGGTTGCTAAATATCGAGATCAAATTAAGCGACTTCTAATTGAGAGAATGACGTGGACGATGCTCTCCGACCTTATGAAGCTTGAGCCTCCTCTGGGAGCCGAAGTCGGTGTGCTGCTACTGGCGAGGAACGCCGAGAAGTGAGGAGTACTTTCGAGCCTGTAACATGGTGGAGAGGCAGTCTAACCCACAGGACACAGTTTGGAAGGCGGTGATTCCTGCCGCAGGGCTTGGCTTGAGAATGCGACCTATCACGAGGAGTATTCCGAAAGAGATGCTGCCTGTCGGACGCAAGCCGATGCTGCAACACGTGGTTGAAGAGGCGGCAGCTTCAGGAGTGAAGGTGGTTTGCATCGTAATTCGTGAAGGTAAGGAAGTCATCAGGGACTACTTCAATCTCAATGACACTCCGGCTTGGCAAAGCGATGAGACGGTGGCTGAGCTTGAAGAGCTGAGGGCTACTTGCCAGTTCACTTTTGTTTTTCAAAAGCAGCAACTTGGACTTGGAGACGCCCTACTGCAAGCGCGGGATTTTGTCGCAACGGACTCGTTCTTTATGATGATTCCGGATCAACTACTGTTGGGGCCAAGATCCGCCGGCTCGCAGTTGCTCAAGAGTTGGCGTCCCGGTGCGGCTATCTGGAGTAGCTTGTTGCGCCTGCCCAAGTCAGAGCGGCCGTTTTTTGAGGGAGCGCGCGGAGTCGAATACGAGGAGATTGACGCGCGAACGGTAGCGATCAGCAGGCTGCGCACGGAGGAGGAGACGCGCTCGGCGCACGCCGGTCTCGATTTCGAGGTGCGCGGCTTCGGCAGGACGATATTTCCCCCAGAGATTTTCGATTACTTGGGGCCGGAATTTGCTAATCCTCGGACCGGTGAGGTCGATCTCCTGAAAACTTTTGCAGAGTGCAGGAAGGATTTGGAGATCTTCGGCACCTGGCTTGAAGGCGAACCGTTCGACCTGGGAACTTTCCAAAGTTATTATCGCTATCTTCCAAAGCTATGGGAGTTGGAGCAAGAACGAGCTGCGCACAATGCGCCGCAGGCTTAATTAAGACTATGGGAGCGCGGCCTCACAGGATGAGCGCGCGAGAACAAGAGGACTATGAAAACCATTCTGGTGACCGGAGGCGCCGGATTCATCGGCAGCAACTTCGTCCGGCATCTTTACAACAAGTACGACGACTATCGCTTGCTCGTGGTGGATGCCTTAACCTATGCCGGCAACGTGCAGAATTGTCCAGACGGAGCAATGGGTTCGCCACGCTACGAATTCTGGTATGGCGATGTCCGCAATGGCGAGCTGATGGACACTCTCGTTTCGCAATCGGACGTGGTGGTCCATATGGCCGCCGAGTCGCACGTTACGCGCTCGATTTATGACAACAAGCTTTTCTTTGAGACCGATGTGCTTGGCACCCAGGCGGTGGCGAACGCAATCGTCAAGCATCGCGACCGCGTCGAACGCTTCATCCATATTTCGACTTCTGAAGTTTATGGCTCGGCCCTGTCGCCGAAGATGGATGAAGAGCATCCGCTTAACCCCATGAGTCCGTATGCTTCGGCTAAGTGTGGGGCTGATCGTTTGGTCTATTCTTATTGGGCTACTTACAATATTCCCGCCGTGGTTGTCCGACCATTCAATAACTACGGTCCTTATCAGCATCTGGAAAAAGCCGTGCCGCGCTTCGTAACGAGTTGTCTCCTTCGGGAGCCGCTGACCGTGCACGGCGACGGCTCAGCGGCGCGCGACTGGCTCTTTGTTGACGAACACTGTGACGCTCTAGACCAATTGCTTCATGCCGACATAGACACGATTCGGGGCCAGATCATAAACATTGGAACGGAGCAACATCGCAGTGTGCTCGAGGTTGCCAAGGCCGTGCTTGAATTGATGAAACCGGTCGAGAGTCAAATAAGATTTATAGGTGATCGGCCTGGTCAGGTCTTCCGCCACACCGCCGACACTTCAAAGTTGCAGCGACTTGTGGGTTGGCGGCCACGTTTATCATTTGAAGAGGGACTCGAACGCACGATACGCTGGTATCGCGACAATGAAGCGTGGTGGCGCCCACAGATGTGGATGCGTCATATTCCTATCATCACGGCAAAGGGAAAGAAGGAGTTGCATTGATCTGTGACCCCAGCGACCACGAAAAACATACCTTTCTTCATGCATGACCTCGGGAAAGCCGAACTGGATGCCGTTGCCGAAGTGCTCCGGAACCCTATCCTGACGACGGGCGAGTGGGTCGCGCGTTTCGAGCAGCGCTTCGCAGACTACTTAGAGGTTCGACATGCCATCGCCGTAACTAGTTGCACTGGCGCCCTGCACCTCTCTCTGCTCGCACTCGGTATTGGGCCAGGCGATGAAGTGATCACGACGCCTATGACCTTCATTGCTTCCTCGACAGCTATTATGGAAGCCGGCGCCAAACCAGTCTTCGTCGATGTAGAAGCTGAAACTGGCAACCTCGACGTGCGCAATATAGAGTCGGCCATTACGGACCGGACACGCGCAATTGTTCCCGTACACTTATATGGTCAAATGTGCGATATGCGCGGGCTGCGCCGGATTGCAGATAGTTACGGACTGAAAATCATCGAAGACGCGGCTCACTGTATTGAAGGCGTGCGTGATAGTGTGCGCCCCGGACAGCTCGGCGATACGGCTTGTTTCTCGTTCTACGCGACCAAGAACCTGACCTGTGGCGAAGGCGGCGCGCTCGTCACAAACGACGACAACCTGGCGGAAAAACTTCGGCTGCTTCGGTTGCATGGCATGAACAAGAATGCGAACGACCGCCACCGAGAGGGTTACAAACACTGGGACATGACGGTCATGGGGTGGAAGTACAACATGGACAACATCCAGGCCGCCCTCCTTTTGCCGCAAATGGATCGCCTCGATGACAATTGGCGAAGGCGTGCAGAGTTGGCCGCATATTATCAGGATCGGCTCTGGGATATTTCAAACTTGTCGCGACCAGCAACGCTGCCTGGTGTTGATCACGCTTGGCATCTGTTTCCAGTATGGATCGGAGAGAAACAGCGTGATAGGGTTATCCGGCAGCTGCAAAATCAGAGCATCTCCGTGATGGTTAATTACCGTGCCATCCATTTGCTCACTTACTTCCGCGAGACCTTTGGTCATCGTGAAGGTGACTTCCCTATTGCCGAACGAATCGGAGACGCGAGCCTCTCGCTGCCGTTTTACCCGAACATGCCGCTCGAGCACGTTCAGAGGGTAGTTGAGGAGTTGCGGGAGGCACTCGATTAGCCACGTGTCCAGGACAGACCGCGACTTTTGCGGAATCAGTGGGAACGACGCGCCAGGAAAGTTACTTATTGATGCATTACCTTGACATCGTCATCGTAGCTGAAGAAGCCTCGTGGGATGAGTTAGCAGTTTGCGCGCAGACGGTTGAAGCTACTGCCGGCTTCCCGCATCGATTGTTTCTCGCCACCTCTCACACTCCAGATGACGTCGCTGAATCACGACTGCGCTCGGCTGGAATCCAGGTAATAATTTGCGAACCTTCAGGCCTCGGGGGCGCGGCGCTTCGTAATCTCGGGCTGCGGGCTTCGCACTCCGACTTTGTCGTCTTATTGGACGGCAGGACGCTGCCGGACAAGGGCTGGCTCGACCCGCTTGTGCAAGCGGCCCAGGCGGACGATCGAGTGGTAGTGGCCGGCGGCGTTATTGTTCGTTCCAATAGTCATGAGATTTCGCAAGCTGGAATTTATATCGCCGAAGATTCTCATCCGCTCTACAGCCAACGCGAGGAGTTTTACCAGTTCTTTTCACCCGAGAGCATTGACAAGTATCCGCCGGCCGTTTCTGGCAATTGTATGCTCATCAGAAGATCGGTCTTGGAAGCGATCGCGCAGTTTGATAGCAATTACTACGGAGAGTTTGACGACATAGATTTCTGTTTGCGCGCGCGCGCGGCCGGTTACGAAGTCGTGCTGTGCCCGACAAGCGTACACTGGTATCGCGAGCCCAGCAGGATCGCAAATCTTCAGCACAGAGAAAAGAACAGGGAACGGCTGCAAAGCCTGATTCAGAGCAGTGACGTTCTCAAAGGTCTTCTTTGTCGTTCCGTCAGGGAGGCTCCGTTGGTCAGTTTGTTGTACCCCGCTTACAACGACACGGCCTTCTTGGAACAGAACATTGAGAGCGTCATCAACCAGACCTATCGAAATTGGGAACTGGTCATCGTAAACGACGCTTCCACTGACAACACGCCGGAGATTTTGAATAACTACTGCGCCGCTTATCCCGAACGGATAAAGGTCTTCCACAAGAAGAATCACAATCGTTTCGAAGCCTGGGACATGTGTTACGCCCATTCGCGCGGCGAATACCTCAGTATTCTCGGGGCTGACGACGTGTTGTTGCCGTGGTGTCTGGAGGAACAGGTGCAGGCGCTGGAAGCGAACCCCTGGGCTTTCGTTTATTCTGACGCCTATCGTTTCGACAGTGAGAGTAAGCTGATCGACCACGCTCGCATAGATCCTCCTGAGCCTGATCAGCAACTGGTTCGTTTAGTTGGATTAAATTATGTCTTTACCCCCTCGGTGCTCATGCGTCGTAGCGCGGTCGAAGCCGCGGGTGGTTGGCTGAATCGCAAGTTCATGTACTCGCAGGATTATGATCTTTGGCTGCGACTGCTGCATGGTCGGAAGAACGGGCATATTGCCAGGCCTCTCATTAAGTATCGCAAGCATAAAGCCCAGCTCACAGAAGTGATCGGCAGTGAGAAGATGTTCGCAAGCGGAGCCGCTTTGATTCGTGACAAGTTCGAGCGCTGGAGACCGGAAGACTTCTTTCCGGCGCTCGACCTCAACACCGCAAAAGGACAAACTGCCGCTTTCAATCGGATCGGTGGGATTTTCTTTTCATGGCAGACGGCCCTATGCGGGCTCCAGCCGGACGTACTTGAATTCTTTCGCAGCCTGATTGATTGTCGCGCAAAGGACAGGAAGGCGCGGCGTGCCAAATTCGTTCTATTACTCGGCGCTGCCTACTATTTTTGCAAAAAGCGGCAGTATGGATTGGCAATCCACCAATTGTGGCGGGCGTTCCGCGAGGGCGCTGCGTTTGAGAAGGAGCTGTATGTCGCACTTTGGAGGAAGGTGCGAAAAGCGATTGCTCGGGAACCGAGCAGTCAAAATACACAAGGCGTCGCGAAATAGCTGAGTAAGCCGAACCAGGGATTAGATGATGGAAGTACCCAGCGAATTGAGGTGTCCCGAAGACGAGGGACCGCTTGCGCCTGAGGGGGACTTAACCGTACACGACGCCCGCACCCTAATCTGCGCCCATGGCTGCCAGTTCCCGGTAGTTAAAAACATTCCGCGGTTTGTAAATTCGAGTAACTATGCAGAGGGTTTTGGATTGCAATGGAATGCCTTCCGAAAGACACAACTTGATTCCTACACTGGTACCACGATTTCGCATGATCGGTTAACGAGATGTCTGGGTGGCTCGCTAGATATAGTTAAAGGCAAGAGCGTGTTAGAGGCTGGCTGTGGAGCGGGTAGATTCACCGAGGTGCTCCTGGGAGCGGGCGCGCGGGTCCTCGCCTGTGATCTATCTGAGGCCGTGGAGGCAAACTATGAGAATTGCGCGCACTGGCCCAACTATTTTGTTTGTCAGGCGGATATTCAGCGGCTTCCTCTGGCCCTAAACTCGTTCGATATAATTGTATGCTTAGGTGTTATTCAACATACACCTGACCCGGAATTGACCATTGCGACTTTAGCCAAGTATCTAAAACCAGGGGCGACGCTAGTCATCGATCACTATGCTCGCAACTATTCCTATACTTTTTCACGTAGACTGCTGCGTCCGTTACTCCTCCGTATGCCTCCCGTTCTCGCTCAAAGAGCCGCGTTTGCCCTTGCGCGTGCGCTGCTGCCAATGCACAAGATGCTCTGGAGCAACAGGCGAGGCATTGGACGATTGAGAACATATCTCAGCAAGATCTCACCGCTCGTCGATTATTATGGGGCGTACCCTCAGTTGGATCGAGCGCATCTTAGCGAGTGGGCGATTCTGGATACTCACGATACACTGACGGATCGTTACAAACACTTACGCAGCGTGGATGAGATTAAGAGATGTTTGGTTTCTTGTGGCCTTGTGGAAATCGAGGTTTACGAAGGAGGTAACGGCGTGGAGGCCCGGGCCAGGAGAACATCGACAGAACCATGAGGCGAAGAGATTATTATGTGCGGCATTTGCGGAGTGTGGGGTAAGGTTAATCAGGAAACGCTGGAGGGCATGGTGACGGCCATGCATCATCGCGGACCTGACGACCGAGGTATCTATCTTGGTGCATGCGCTGCACTCGGAATGACTCGTCTCAGCATCATCGACCTCTCACCTGCCGGTCATCAACCTATGAGCAATCCCGGAGAGACGGTCTGGATTGTCTATAACGGTGAAGTTTACAACTTTGAGAGCGAACGAAATCTGCTCGAGGCCAAAGGGCATAAATTCTTTTCCACGTCCGACACCGAAGTTGTTCTACGGATGTATGAGCACTACGGCGACGATTTCCTGCTCAGGCTGCGCGGCATGTTTGCCTTAGCGATTTATGACGCCAGACCTGGCCCGGGCCACGAACGACTTTTGTTGGCACGCGATCACTTGGGGATCAAGCCCTTACTCTTTGCGCGCGCCGGAGGTCGGCTGATTTTTGCATCGGAATTGAAGGCAATACTAGCAAGCGGGCTAATCAAACCCGAGATTGACCCGGTTGCACTGCGGCTGCTTTTGACCTTTGGCTCCGTCTATCAACCCCGTACGATCCTGCAAGGGGTGGAGATGCTGCTGCCTGCACATCGCTTAATCGTAGAGCATGGGAGGGAACGCATTGAGCGCTATTGGTCTCTCGATATAGATCGCCAGGCTGATTTGAAAACCCGGCCTTACGAGGAATTGGTTGAGCAAATAGCCTCAGTGTTAAGGGAATCTGTTCATTTGCAGATGGTCAGCGACGTGCCACTGGGCGCTTTTTTGAGTGGAGGGGTTGATTCATCGCTGCTTGTCGCCATGATGGCGCGCCTTGCTGGTACCAGAATTAAGACTTTTTCTGTCGGTTTTGAGGGCGAAGGGGCCGAAATTGATGAAAGCAGCGATGCCCGGCGCACCGCAAGTTTTCTGGGCACTGATCATTCCGCGGTTCTCGTTCGGGGAGAAGAAGTCCGGGATCGGATCGAGCATATCGCTTACAGTCTGGATCAGCCGTCCGTCGATGGCGTCAATTCCTATTTTGTCTCACGAGCCGCGCGCAGGGCAGTTACAGTCGCAATATCTGGCACCGGAGGCGATGAGCTGTTCGCGGGTTATCCCTGGTTCATCAACATGGTCCTGGATCAGATGCGGTGCCACGAGTCTCCGTGGAAGGCTCTAGCAAGATCTCTACTAGCGACAATTGCCCGACAACCCGCTCTTGATCCGCTTATCGCCCTGCGTGGGGTTGACGGCTTGCAACGTGCCAGAAACTGCGCCGGTTTTGTTACCAGGTACGGCAATAACTATCAGATATTCGGCGCTTTGAGGACAGCCAGGCTGCTGGCTCCGAGATTGAGAAAAGCGACCCAGGCCGGACGCGCGTTGCATTACGACCTGAAAGCAATTGATGAGCTCGCGCACGGCTCAGTTGTCCAACGCGTGACTGGTCTTTGTTTGCGCGGGTATACCAGTAATCAACTCCTGCGTGATATTGACGCGGTTTCGATGGCCCATTCCCTGGAAGTGAGAGTACCTTATCTGGATCCAGTGGTCATAGATACCGTGCTTTCCATTCCCGACAGTACAAAGCTGCGGTCGAATGGCCTTTCGACTACCCGCCACGGTACTTACAGGGAGACCGGCGTTAAGCGCATTCTGATCGATGCGGGGCGCGAACTGCTTCCGAAAGATATCGACTTGCAAGCCAAACGAGGCTTCGGGATGCCGTTTAATGCTTGGCTACGGGGCCCGTTGAGGGAAATCCTCATGGAGACACTCTCCGAGCGCCGGTTGCGCAACCGAAACCTAGTTGATGTGCGCGAAGCTTCGGCAGTTAAGAAGAGGTTTCTGGAGGGCGATGAGAGCTGGGCCGGGCCCTGGCTGCTGATGATTCTGGAACTTTGGTGTCACGAAGTTCTAGATCGCGCCCCAGCGGCGCCAGCGGAAAGAGACCTTTCGCGGCAATGGGAGTCTACGCGATTCGGCGCCGGCGTATCATCTAGCCGTAGTAATTGATTCATTTCTGAATGGGGATTCTAGAAGCCTTTAGCGGCATCGCCTGACATATTTCATGCACACAATGAGATCTTCATTTGATAACGATCCGTATCCCGGAAGACCGAAAATTCTTTTTATTGGCTTCACCGAAAGTTCGCACACTCATTCATGGATAGACCTCCTGGAATCCTCTGAGTTGAATGTCCGGCTCTTCGGTCTACCAAGCGCGGTACCGCCTGATGATTTTAAGGTGCGAACATACGTTACCGGCGTTACTGCCGCGAAACTGAATGCAGAGACACGATCCAGATTCTACTCTCGCAGTCGTATCGGCCAACTCTCAAAGAAGGGTTTCTCACGCCTCCTCGTTGGCGACGTCCGAGGATTCGAAGAAAAGTGGCTGGCTAAGATCATCCGACAGTGGCGGCCGGATGTAATTCACACGCTCGGGCTCGAACCCGCGGCATATTTGTACAACCGCGTTCGCGTGCGTTTCGGCCTCGAGGATATAGGAAAGTGGGTTGCGACGGTCCGCGGCGGCCCCGACCTGGCGCTGCGCCGACTGCTGCCGGAATATGTGCCGCGCATCCGCTCGGTGCTTACGGCATGCGACAAGCTGGTTGCAGACAATCGGCAGAATTACGAATACGCACTTGCGCTCGGGCTCAAGGAGAGCCAGATCGCGGGGATAGGGGAAGTGCCAGGAACAGGTGGGATCGATGTCGAGTACCTGTCAAAAAGTTGGCACGGCACCCCCTCCGAACGCCGCCTCATCCTCTGGCCAAAAGCTGCCGAGTGCAATCAGAGTAAGGCGCTGCCGGTGCTCGAAGCTCTGAGGCTGTCGTGGGACCGGATGCCTCCATGCGAAGTCCGCATGCTGGCTGTCATTCCCGAGGTAACAATGTGGTTTCAGACTTTGCCGGACCGCATCAGAGAGCGATGCACTCTATCTGAGAGAGTGCCGCGGCCGGAGACGCTGGAATTGATGACGACCGCAAGGATAATGCTCGCACCAACGCTAAGTGATGGTGTCCCAAACTGTATGTACGAAGCGATGGCCGCAGGCGCTTTTCCCATAGTCTCTCCTTTGGAGACAATTAGACCGATCGTCGAAGATGAACGAAACGTGCTTTTCGCTCGCAACCTGTACCCGACAGAAATCGCGGCTGCCTTATGTCGCGCCATGACTGATGATGTTCTGGTAGATCGCGCGGCCGATGCAAACCTGGCGCGGGTACGTGAGGTAGCTGACCGTTCAGTAATTCGACCACGCGTCATAGAGTTTTATAAGCAATTAGCTAAACGTGAACTGGCGGAAACTGTTGCCAACTGAAGTTAACGCAATCTGACAATCGGCCGCCAAAGCTTTCCGACGGGCCCACGCCCTACTTTGAAATAACTACGAATACACAATGGTGAGGGTCTTAATTCTTGGTGGCTCTGGTATGTTGGGTCACAAGCTCTATCAGGTCTGCGCTGAGCGGTTCGAGGTTTACACCACCTTTCGCCAATCTGCGAAAGTGTGTAAACAGAATGAACTGTTTGACCAGTCACGCGTGATTTCTAATGTCTCGACTGACAACATAGACAATGTTGTAAAGGCATTCGCAAAGGTTCAACCGTCTGTCGTTGTCAACTGCATCGGAGTCGTAAAACAAGACACAGCGGCGCTGGATCCTCTCACCAGTATCTCCATAAATGCGCTTTTCCCGCACCGTTTGGCTGTGATGTGCCGAGCGGCGAACGCCCGACTGATTCACTTGAGCACCGACTGTGTCTTTTCGGGAAGGAAGGGGAATTACGTTGAGGAGGATCCTTCAGACGCCGAGGATATATACGGTAAGACAAAATATCTCGGTGAAGTCACCGGGCCTGGCTGTCTAACACTGCGCACCTCGATGATCGGCCGCGAATTGCGTGGCTGTCACGGCTTGCTCGAATGGTTCTTAAGTCAACAGGGAAAAACTGTCCGTGGATTCAGCCGCGCAATTTTCAGTGGCTTTACCACTCGAGCCCTGTCCGAAATAATCGCTTCGATTATCGCGGATCATCCGGCCCTCGAAGGCCGATGGCATGTTGCTGCCGAGCCAATCAGCAAATTTAAGCTGCTTAAGCTAATCAAAGAGAAGGGCGGGCTGGATGTTCAGATAGAGCCTGACGACGCGTTTTCTTGCGACCGAAGTCTAGACGGCACGCGATTCCGCAATGCGACAAGTTTTGTCCCTCCCACCTGGTCTGATATGATTTCAGGATTGTTTAAAGACACCACTCCATATACTGAGCTTCGGGGAATCTAATTGCTAACTGACAAGAACATCGTCGTCACGGGCGGCACAGGTTCGCTTGGGAAAGTACTGGTACGGCGTCTGCTGACCGGAGAACTCGGACTCCCGCGGAAGGTCACTGTCTTCTCGCGCGACGAAGCTAAGCAGCACGAGATGCGACTGGCCTACCTTAATCGCCGGTTCGCAACCGATGAAACCATTTACCATAACTTTGAGCAGCTGCTTCAATTTCGCATCGGAGACGTGCGCGATATTCACAGCGTCAGCACCGTTCTGCGCGATGCTCAGGTGGTGTTTAATGCGGCCGCATTGAAGCAGGTTCCCTCATGCGAGTATTTCCCTTTTGAGGCCGTGCAAACGAACATATTGGGCGCGGAGAATATCGTCCGCGCCATACGCGAAGACCACTGGGGCGTAGAGACAGTAGTTGGCGTCTCAACTGACAAAGCCTGCAAGCCCGTCAATGTCATGGGCATGACCAAAGCGATACAGGAACGGATCTTGGTGCGCGCCAATCTGGATTCTCCGGGAACGCGGTTTATCTGCGTTCGTTATGGTAACGTGCTGGCTTCGCGTGGCTCCGTCATTCCGCTTTTTCACGAGCAGATCAAACGCGGCGAAACAGTCACCATCACCACTCCCGACATGACGCGCTTCCTCCTGAGTTTAGATCAAGCGGTGGATACAATCTTTGCCGCGCTCCAGCACGCGACCCCGGGCGAAACTTACATTCCGCGGGTGCCTTCCGCGCTTGTTGTTGATATCGCCGAGGTCTTGATTGGCGCCCGCCCGATAAAAACCAAAATCACCGGTATCCGTCCGGGCGAGAAGGTTCACGAGATTCTGGTCTCCGAGGAGGAGGCGCATAGAACCCTACCTCGTGATGATTGTTATGTGATTCAGCCTATGCTACCCGAGCTCGTTCAGACGCGTCTCAAAAACCCTCTCCAGAAGGAGTACAGCTCAAACGATATATTGATGTCTAAATATGAGCTTACAGAACTTCTTCGCAAACATAATCTGATGGTCGAAGATAAACTTGTCTATAGCGAAGACATGCTCGCATGAAACTGCTGACCATTCTGGGCACACGGCCGGAAATAATTCGCCTCAGTCTTATTATCGAAAAACTCGATCATCTTTGCGAGCATGTGCTGGCTCATACGGGACAGAACTACGACACGAATCTTAATGAAATCTTCTTTGAACAGATGCGCGTGCGCAAGCCAGATCATTACCTTGGTGTGCGGGGTGAAACCTTTGGCGAGCAGATTGGCAAAATTATCATTGCCAGCGAACGCCTGTTACGTGAACAGCGGCCCGACCGTCTCCTTCTCCTGGGCGACACGAATAGTTCCCTTTCGGCAATTGCAGCAAAGAGAATGGGAATTCCCGTCTACCACATGGAGGCGGGCAATCGTTGTTATGACGATCGAGTTCCGGAAGAAGTGAATCGCCGCATCATCGATCACTGCAGCGATGTTCTCATGCCTTACACTGAGCGCAGCCGCGCAAATCTGTTACGAGAGGGCATTGCCGGAGAACGTATCTTCGTTACCGGCAATCCGATCTTTGAAGTCATCAATCATTACGATCCATTCATTCGACAATCGGACATCTTGCAGCGTCTCAAAATAGAAAACGGAAAATATTTTCTGGTAACGATGCATCGCGAAGAAAACGTGGATGCTGAGGGGCGGTTGCGGGCTTTGATCGAATCGTTGGATCTGCTGCAGAGAGAATATCGACTCCCCGTGATTTGCAGTCTTCACCCACGGACCAAAAATCGAATGCAGAAGTTCAGCATCGAAACCAGGAACGAGCAGATTATATTTAGCGACCCTTTCGGTTTTTTCGATTTTATCGCGCTCGAAAAAAATGCCTTGTGTGTGTTCAGCGATAGCGGCACGGTGCAGGAGGAGTGTTGTATCTTTGGCGTGCCGAACGTGACTATACGCGATGTAACCGAGCGACCCGAGACGATTGAATGCGGCAGTAACATTTTGAGTGGCAACGATCCGAATACGATCTTACGTTGCTCACATACGGCTCTCAACGATAAGGCCTGGACAGCCCCGCCGGAATATCTGGCAAAAAATGTTAGCGGCACAGTCACACGAATCATAATGGGGTACAGGCCGTGAGTGTACAGCCTGGGTTTGTCACTGACGAAGTTGCTTTATGAAGTTCGCATTTGTCTCGCAAGCGTTGCCGCCGTCGTGGTCCGGACAATCGACAGTCATATATCGACTGCTACGCGATCTGGATCCGAGCTGTTACTGCCTCATCACCCAAGATTACGGTGAAGCGCAAGCGCATCGCGAAAAGAAGGAAGGCCGGCTACCAGGCAAATACTTTTACATCCCACGTCGGCATGCCATCCCCCGCGCTTGGCGCTTTGATTTCGTTCGCCAACTCAATATTCGAATGCGAGCCAGGCAGATTGAAAAGATTATTCGGCGCGAGCATTGTGAAGCAGTGGTTGCGTGTCCCGGAGACTTCTTTGATCTTCCGGCCGCTATGCACGCTAGCCAGGCAACGGGAGTCCATTTCTACCCATACATGCTCGATTACTATTCACAGCAATCGATCGGATTCAAGAGTGAGATTGAGGCGCGTCGTTTGGAAGCTGAGATAATGAAAAATGCGACGGGCATCATCGTTCCGAATGAGTTTATGGGAGAAGAGGCGCGAACGCGTTACGGCGTCCGCTCGGTGACCGTCGTACGCAATCCGTGTGATGTCGCTGCATATGAGGCGTTGCCGGCGCCAGAGCCAAACAGCGAGTTCAAGGTTGTCTATACGGGTTCAATCTACAATGCTCATTTTGATGCGTTTCGAAATCTGACGTCAGCTATTCAGAAGCTTGGGCGCCCCGAGGTCCGGATTCATCTCTACACCAATCAGTCACGCGAAGAACTTGAAAGAAATGCCATAAGCGGTCCGGTGATCATACACGGAGCGCTACAGGCATCGGCGATTCCTCGTATTCAGAAGGAGGCCGATCTACTGTTTCTTCCTTTGGCGTTCAATTCTCCCTTTCCCGAGTTGATTCGTACCTCTGCGCCTGGCAAGACCGGCGAATATTTGGCTGCCGGGCGCCCTATTCTTGTGCATGCGCCGTCGGATTCTTTCCTGGCTTGGTACTTCAATCGACATGAGTGCGGTCTGGTAGTGGATCAAAACGATCCCGAAAAGCTAGCAGAAGCTATTAATAATCTCTTGACCGACTCGTTGCTGCGACACAAGCTTGAGGCGAACGCACTTGAGCGGGCGCGATCCGAATTCAGTATTGATGCATCTAGCGCGGCGTTCTCGCGGCTTCTGGGAGTAAATCCGCGAACCAAACTGACGCTCAGCGTATGATCTTCTGACGTAAATAATTAAGGGACATGGTTTTTTCCGAGACTGATTTGAACGGCGTCTATGTCATCGAACTTGAACGTTTCGAGGACGAGAGGGGCTTCTTCGCGCCAGCGTTTTCGCAACAGGAATTCGAGAGGCGTGGGCTGGAGAGCCGATTCGTCGAGAATAACATCTCTTACAGTAGCAGAAGTGGCACTCTTCGCGGTTTGCATTACCAGGTGGCTCCGCATGGCCAGGCAAAACTTGTCCGCTGCACCCGAGGTGCCATCTTCGACGTGGCATTGGACCTGCGACCCGCCTCACCCACGTTCCGACGTTGGGTCAGCGTCGAATTAACAGCGGAGAACCGTCTGATGTTCTACCTCCCCAGCGATGTCGGCCACGGCTTCCAAACGCTCGAAGATGATACGGAGGTCTTTTATCAAGTCTCGACGGTCTACCGACCAGACGCTTACAGGGGGCTGCGTTGGGATGACCCTGCGTTTGGCATTACTTGGCCTCTCGCCGACGAATGCATCATCCTTGCGCGCGACAACTCATATCCAGACTTCTTAGTATGACTGTGATACCAGGCAAGTCGTTTAATCAGTGATGCTTATGGAAACCGAACTGAGACGGGCGTTAAAGGTGAAGTTGGAAGTGCAAGGATTCTTCGACCCCATGATTGCCCCCATGGCGCGAGGCCGGAAAGGTAGATGAAGATTTGAAAGCTCTCATCACGGGCATCACCGGACAGGACGGCAGCTACCTTGCGGAACACTTGTTGTCGCTGGGCTACGAGGTGCATGGGCTTGTCCGCCGCGTCGCGCTGGAAGACCCCGAGCGTCGCTTTACGCGAATCAATCATTTGCTGGATCGGATTCAGCTACACGCTGCGAGTCTTGAAAGCTACCCGTCGATATTCTCGGTGATGAGTAGACATGCGTTCGACGAGTGTTACCATCTGGCTGCTCAATCTTTCGTTGCTGAAAGTTTTGCCGACGGATTTTCAACGATGAATACGAACATCAACGGCACCCACTATATGCTCGCAGCACTTCGCGAATTGCAACCCCAGTGCCGGTTCTATTTCGCCGGCTCATCGGAAATGTTCGGCCTTGTACGCGAAACGCCGCAGCGTGAGACCACCCCCTTTCACCCGCGATCGCCCTATGGGATCAGTAAGGTCGCCGGATTTGAACTCACGCGAAATTATCGCGAAGCTTACGGATTATTTGCCGCGAATGGCATCCTCTTTAATCACGAGGGACCGCGGCGCGGATTCGAGTTCGTTACGCGGAAGATCACATCTACAGTGGCTCGTATCAAGGCGGGGCAGGCAGGCGAACTCCGGCTAGGCAACCTCGACGCGCGACGCGACTGGGGACACGCCAGGGACTACGTTCGAGCAATGCATCTAATGCTTCAACAGAACGAGCCAGGAGATTTCGTGGTGGCAAGTGGAGAATCTCATACGGTTCGTGAGTTCTGCGAGCTAGCCTTCGCTGAAGTGGACCTTGACTATCGTGAGTACGTGCGCATCGACGAACGGTTCTTAAGACCCGCCGAGGTTGGATCTCTGGTAGGAGACGCGACCAAGGCCCGCACCACTCTTGGCTGGGAACCAACCTGTACTTTTCCGGAACTCGTCCGCGAGATGGTGCAGAATGATCTCAAGCTAGCCCTCGCTCAATCACCGCAACTAACTCCGGCAGCCGGAGGAGTGCGCGCTCCGGTTTTAGACGCTGGCCGAAATACGGATTAAGCGATTTGGAATGTTTCAGGCCCGCGACGAGCGCTCGCTGGTTTCTTAAACAGGGCTTTTTTATCAGTGTCCAGGGACAAGAGCTGGCGCGGACATGCACTATCACCTCATCGGAATTTGCGGCACAGCGATGGCGGCATTGGCGGGAATGCTGCAAGCCCGGGGACACCAGGTAACCGGATCCGACGAGAATGTTTACCCACCGATGTCCACCATGCTTGCTTCACTCGGAATCTCCGTGATGCAGGGTTACCGTGCGGAACATTTGGAGCACAAGCCGGACTGCGTGATCGTCGGCAACGCAATTCCGCGAGGAAACGCGGAAGTCGAAGCGATGCTCGATCGTAAGCTGCTCTATCGCTCGCAGGCTGAGGTTGTAAAAGAAGAATTCATTCGCGGCCGTCGTTCCCTTGTGGTTGCAGGGACGCACGGCAAGACCACCACCACAAGCATTGCCGCCTGGCTATTGGACCAGGGCGGACTGAATCCGACTTTTTTGATCGGCGGCGTGGCTCAAAACTTCGGGGTCAGTTTTCGCGTGACAGATAGCGACTACTTCCTAATCGAAGGTGATGAATACGACACGGCGTACTTCGACAAGGGTCCGAAGTTTATGCATTACTTGCCGGAGATCGCGATTGTAAACAATATAGAATTTGATCATGCCGACATCTATAGCGATCTGGCGGCAGTCAAACTTGCCTTTCGCCGGCTGATGAATCTGATACCGCGTAACGGCCGTTTGATAGCCGGTTGGGATAGCTTGCACGTCCGGGAGGTAGTGGAGTCTTTCGGCCAGAAGTTGTTTACGCAAGTGGAAACCTTCGGAACCAGCGACGACACCAAGTGGCGGCTCTGCGAGGCAGATTTTTCAGCAGAGTTGAGCAGCTTTACGGTCGTGCGAGAAGGCAAAGAGTGGGGCAGGTTTCAGACGCCTATGATCGGCGATTTCAATTTGCTGAACTGCCTCGCCGTCATCATTGCCGCCGACACGTGGGGAGTGAGCCGCGATGCGATTGCCGGGGCGCTGCGCACTTTTAAGAATGTCCGCCGCCGAGCGGAAGTCAGAGGCGAGGAAGGCGGTGTAATTGTCATCGATGATTTTGCCCACCATCCAACTGCAGTTCGGGAAACGCTGAGGGGATTGCGCAATCGATATCAGGATCGTCGTTTGATTGCGGTGTTTGAACCTCGATCATGGTCGTCGCGGCTGGCAGTTTTTCAGGACGAATACGCCAACGCATTCACCGAAGCCAACTACGTGGTTATTGCAAATGTCTTTGACAGCCAGAAGGTTTCCGAGAAAGGAAAGTCGCTGGATACCGCTAAATTGATCGCCGATGTTTCACAACAGAACAAACCGGCCATTGCGCTTCCAGGCGCCGATGAAATCATTGCCCACCTGCTCCCGCAACTTCGCGAAGGCGATGTTGTTGCAATCATGTCCAACGGCGGCTTCGGCGGTATTCACGAGAAATTACTAGTCGCTCTGAAAAAACAGAAGGCAGTAGGCAGAAAGCAGTAGGCAGAAGGCGGTCGCCAGTCACCAGAAGACTAACATCGCTCGTCTCGGCTGTGCCGTCTGATGTGCGGAAGGGCTCTGCCCTTCCGTGCAATCGAGAGAGTCTTGGGGCTGCGCCCCAGCACGGTTTTGCGAGAGAGGGTTTTTTACTGTGGGCGAGTTGTAAACGGGGCGTAGCCCCAGAACATATTTGGCTTCCCGGAAGGGCAGAGCCCTTCCGCACATCAGACGGCACAGCCAAGACGAGCGATGCTTGTCTTCTGGTGACTGGCGACTGGTGACTGCCGACTGGAGACTGGAGACTGGAGACTGTCACCCTGCGGCTTCCAACTTCCGTTTCTGCCCCGTTTTTACCGCTTCAGGTTCAGGCCGCACTATCAGCAGCGGCTTTGGAATGCTTTTGAGTTCTTCAAGTTTGCCGGGCGCCACTTCAACTCGCGCGGTGAGCACGCGACGAATTCGCTTGGGTAAGAATTTACCCGCCACCATTGCAGCAGCACCGACAAGTTCTACAACGTCTCCACCACCGCGCCAGTGTTCGCGAACCACCTTTGGGTCCGTTCGCTCCATCAGCCGAAGCAGCGTCAGCGCAATCAGGTAGGCATCATCAA